>DATCXD010000418.1:0-3770 GCA_036566005.1 Micromonosporaceae bacterium
CCGTCGACGCCGCCGACGAGCTGGCCCGACCCGATCTGCGCGGCCTCGCCCGCTCCGCACTCGCGCGCGACGACGGCACCGCGACCGGCCGGGAGAACGCGGAGAACGCGCTCACCAAGGGTCTGCGGGATTTGGCCCACCCGGGAGACGTACCGGCGCTGGCCGACGTGATCGCCACGAGTCGTCGTGTCTCGCTGGCCCGGCAGATCCACAATGATCTCGTACGCGACGCTCTTGCGATGCGGCGTCGTCGGCTCGTGCGCATGCTGGGACTAGGTCGGCGCCACCCACAGCCGGCGTTCTTCGACATCGAAGATCCGATGCTCGATCCGGCCGGCAACGGCGCCTGACCGTCGGCCTCGCGGTCGCGGAGTCGGAGGCCGCGGAGTCAGAGACTGCCGAGTCAGAGACTGAGGTACCACGCCGTGACGGCGATCGCGACCGCGATGCCGCCGACCGCGCAGATGAGTTCGCGATGGCGGAAGCCGAAGCCCGGCACGACCATCCGCGCCGGCTTGGTCTTGGCGTAGCGCACCTGGACCTCGGAGCCCTTGTCCAGCTTCGACGCCGTACGGAAGATCAGCGGACTGGCGATCAGCGTCTCGCCGGTGGCGACGGTGTAGGCGACCTGGGGCCGGCGTAGGACGTCACCGTTCGGGCTGGTGACGATCTCCATCGCCCGCACCACGCCGGCCGCGCGCCGGCCGGTGAGCTGTAGCAGCCAGATGCGGCTGTTGCGGAGGCTGACGATCGTGACGAACAGGGCGGCGAGCGCGATGCCGGCCGCGATGAGGCCGACCGCGGGCTGGTGCCAGAGGTCGGTCCGTGTAATGACGTCATCGGCGTAACTCTGTGCCGCCGCTGTGCTACCGATGAGCGCCATGCGGTCAGTGTGAGCTTGCCCCGCAAACCCGGCAAGCACCGCCCGATACATCCCGGCAAGCACCGCCCAATACATCCCGGCAAGCACCGCCCGATACACGAGGCACCAACTGCGCCGGGCCGAACGTCTGCGGTCCGCGACCGTACCCGCGGGGTCTGTGTCGTGAGCCGCAGCCGGCGCAGGCCAAGGCCCCTCGATTGGCGCTCCGGCCGGCCGAAATGCCCGCGTAGACTAGGTGCCGAATCCCAACGTGCGAGGAGCCGCAGGAGCGTGTCTGACGTGAGCGCAACCACCAGCCCAGCCACCGGTGAGACCGGCCACAGCGCGACCGGAGCCGGGGCGACCGCCACCGGCGCCACGGGCACCAGCCGCGTCAAGCGCGGCATGGCGGAGATGCTCAAGGGCGGCGTGATCATGGACGTCGTGACGCCTGAGCAGGCGAAGATCGCCGAGGACGCCGGCGCCGTCGCGGTCATGGCGCTCGAACGGGTGCCGGCGGACATTCGTGCGCAGGGCGGCGTGTCGCGGATGAGCGACCCCGACATGATCGACGGCATCATCGCCACGGTCTCTATCCCGGTGATGGCGAAGGCCCGGATCGGCCACTTCGTCGAGGCTCAGGTGCTGCAGTCTCTCGGCGTCGATTACGTCGACGAGTCCGAGGTGCTGACCCCGGCCGACTACGCCAACCACATCGACAAATGGGCATTCACCGTGCCGTTCGTCTGCGGTGCGACCAACCTCGGCGAGGCGCTGCGGCGTATCACCGAAGGGGCTGCGATGATCCGCTCCAAGGGTGAGGCGGGCACCGGCGACGTGTCGAACGCGACAACACACATGCGCAAGATCCGCGGCGAGATCCGGCGCCTCACCTCGCTGTCCGAGGACGAGCTGTACGCGTCGGCCAAGGAGCTTCAGGCGCCCTATGACCTGGTCAAGGAGATCGCGGAGACCGGAAAGCTGCCGGTCGTGCTGTTCACCGCGGGCGGGATCGCGACGCCGGCCGATGCCGCGATGATGATGCAGCTCGGTGCCGAGGGCGTGTTCGTCGGCTCGGGCATCTTCAAGTCCGGCAACCCGGCGCAGCGGGCGGCGGCGATCGTCAAGGCGACCACGTTCTACGACGACCCCGACGTCATCGCCAAGGTGTCCCGCGGACTCGGCGAGGCGATGGTCGGCATCAACGTCGACGACATCCCGCAGCCGCACCGGCTCGCCGAGCGCGGCTGGTAACGCGGCGCCCCGTGTCCGACCTGACCATCGGCGTCTTCGCCCTGCAGGGCGACGTACGCGAGCATCTGGCCGCCCTGGCCGAGTGCGACGTCATCGCTCGTCCGGTGCGCCGGCCGAGCGAGCTGGACGACGTGCACGCGCTCATCATCCCCGGCGGCGAATCGACCACCATGAGCAAGCTCGCCATCGAGTTCGGGCTGTTCGAGCCGGTTGCGGCCCGCGTCGCCCAGGGCATGCCGGTGTACGGATCGTGTGCCGGAATGATCATGCTGGCGACGCAGGTGCTGGACGGTCGGCCGGATCAGCGCACGTTCGCCGGCATTGACATGACGGTGCGCCGCAACGCGTTCGGGCGCCAGGTCGACTCGTTCGAGGCGCCGGTGGTGCTCGACGAGGTGGGCGACGAGCCGTTTCACGCGATGTTCATTCGGGCACCGTGGGTGGAAAAGGTCGGCGACGACGTATCCGTGCTCGGGCGGGTGCCGATGTCCGGTCCGGTGACCCGGGTCGGTACGGTGTCGACCACCGATCACGTAGCGGTGGGTGACGTTCCGGACGCGGCGGCCGGTAGGATTGTCGCGGTCCGGCAGGGAAATCTGCTTGCCACGTCCTTCCACCCGGAGATCACCCGGGACCTGCGCGTGCACCGCTACTTCGTTGAGTTGGTGCGTGCGGCGCAGTTGTAGGGCCGTCGCGCGGCTGTAGCGGCATACAGCGGCGGGCGAGGCGAGAGCGCCGTGCCGGATCGACGACAACGCACAAATGCGGCGAGTGCCGGGCGCGCTGACTCATGGCGACCGCAATCGGCGCCACGAGCATGCGGCAGCACAACGACGGAGGCGTGATGTCCGGCCACTCCAAATGGGCGACGACCAAGCACAAGAAGGCGGTCATCGACGCCAAGCGCGGCAAGATGTTTGCCAAGTTGATCAAGAACGTGGAGGTCGCGGCCCGCACCGGCGGCGGGGACCCGGCCGGGAACCCGACGCTGTACGACGCGATCCAGAAGGCCAAGAAGAGTTCGGTCCCGAACGACAACATCGACCGTGCCGTCAAGCGCGGCTCCGGCCTCGAAGCCGGCGGCGCCGACTGGCAGACGATCACGTATGAGGGTTACGGACCGAACGGCGTCGCGCTGCTGATCGAGTGCCTGACCGACAACCGGAACCGGGCGGCGACCGAGGTTCGCGTCGCGTTGACCCGCAACGGCGGCACGCTCGCGGACGCCGGCAGTGTGTCGTACATGTTCAGCCGCAAGGGTGTCGTGCTCGTGCCGGGCGCCGGTACGGACGAGGACACCGTGCTGATGGCCGTCCTGGACGCCGGGGCCGAGGAAGTCAACGACATGGGCGACACGTACGAGGTTGTCTCCGAGCCGACCGACCTGATCGCCGTACGGACGGCGCTGCAGTCGGCCGGCATCGACTACGAGTCGGCGGAGTCTTCGTTCGTGCCGAGCGTGACGGTGCCGCTCGAGGAGGATGGCGCGCGAAAGGTCTTCAAGTTGATCGACGCACTGGAGGACTGCGACGACGTGCAGAACGTTTATTCGAATCTCGATGTGAGCGACGAGATCATGGAACTCTTGGACGCCTGAGCACCGCGTCCACAGGCTCGGCCACGCGGCCGCCGACCCTTCGCTAGGGTCGGCGGC
>DATCXD010000439.1:0-2585 GCA_036566005.1 Micromonosporaceae bacterium
CCGGATGGTCGCGCCGGCCGTCGTGCCCTTGCACGAGGTCGCGCGCCGCCTCGAGCCAGTGGCCCTTATAAATCGCGCTGCCGAGCACGTACGCGCCGTAACCCGTGATGTCCTCGACGTCGTGTGGAGCACGTACCCTCACATCAAGGCCGCTGTGAATCGCGAGCGTTTCGCCGATCCGGGTGGCAATCTCGGCGGTCGACCCGTGCCGGGACGCCGCGGTTACCAAGATTCTCATCGCTGTCCTCCTGTGAGACTCGTTGGTCGGCTCGTCACGTGTCGGCCGCACCGACGCACAGCCCAATCTCGAGACCGAGAAGAACCCGCGCGAAGCGGTCTCAGCCCACGCCTCGTGTCTTGAGGTCCCGGGCTCGCGGCGGTCAGCGTGCCTGTTCGCATAACCCCACGGTCGCCGCGCACAGCAAAGCCGGGCAGGGCCGAAGGGCCCGACGGGTCATCCGGGTGGTCCTTGCCGCCAGGCGTCGCCCGACAGATCGTCCGAACCTGATGGCTTCCTGTGAGCGGGGTTATGTGATCGGGACCTTCGCCGCCCCTCCCGCTGACGTGATGAACCCGCGCACCGGCCGCGGCGACGGCCTGGCGTTCGCGGTGAACGCCGTACACATTTGCGTGGCGGCCCGGGGTAGCGCCCGGACCGAATGTCGGCCGGCCACGCGCAACGTGGGCGTAGCGCGACGTCCAGTACCCACGAAATGGGTCCGATGGCCCTGGTCATGGCGCACTTTCCGGATGAGCTTGAATGGGGAAGGCCGAGTGCATCTGGAGGGTCCATGAACGAAGCGGAAGCGCGCCCCGCGCGGCAGCAGGCGATGCGGGACAAAACCGCGCACGTCGTACCGCGTGGGCACGGCAGCGCGGTGTCGCGGTACCTGTTGGCCGGGGCTGCGCGGTCCGCTCGTCACGACCGCGCACCCGAAGCCGGCGCGGTGGCCGGCGAGGCCACGGTGACGCTGCAGCGTTTGCGGTCTTACGTGATTGCCGGGTTGGATGACTCTGCCGGCGGTTACCTCGCCGTCGAGCAGGCTGCTCGGGAAGCGATGTGGCGTGGCTGGCGGATGCGGATCGTCCATGTGCAAGACGCGACGGTACGGCCTGGTCACCGGGACGCGTTGCGGACGGCCGGCGCCGAGCTGCTCGCCGACGGCGCCGATCGGGCGCGGGTACAAGGTCCTGCGCTTGCGGTCTCTACGGAGCTGCGGGTCGGTTCGGCGGCCGGAGAGCTCATCGCGGCATCGACCGGTGCCGGCCTTGTCGTTGTCGGGACGCGCGGAGGCGGCGGGTTCAATGAGCTGACGACCGGCTCGGTCGCACACCACGTGGCCGCGCATGCGGAGGCGCCGGTACTCGTCGTGCGGATACCGCCGCGGCCCTCCGGCCTTGAGTGGATTGACCACCCGGTGCTGGTCGGCATAGACGGCTCCGAGGAGTCGTACGGCGCCTTCGAATTCGCGGTCGCCGAGGCTAGGTTGCGGGGTGCCGGTCTGCTTGCCGTAAACGCGACGGCGGGGCAGTGGAGCGACGACGTCGATCCACTGCGCTCGGGGGTGCTCGCTGGCTTCGACAACGAATGCCTTGGCGTGCCCGTGCGCCGGCGTTCGGTCGACCAGGATCCGCGCCGGGCGCTCGTGGGTCTGTCGGCCCAAGCGAGTGCCGTGGTCGTGGCCGCCCGTGGTCGGGGCGGATTTCCCGGCCTGCGTACGGGATCGGTTACCCAGACGCTGATTCACCAATCGCACAGCCCGGTGTTCGTCATCCGCGGTCCGCACATCGACCGCCAGGCGGCATAGCAGGTCGCGCCTCCCCGGACAGGGTGCCGAGGGTGCCTGTGACGGGCTTGTTGACCATCGCCGTCCGGGCCGAGCGGCCTGTGGTCGGCGCGTTCGGGTAGGGGAGGCTGCAGACAGGTACCCGTGAGCGGCCAAAAAGGGGGCTGCGATGCAGAATCTTGAGTCGCCGCGGCCGGTCGACGACTGGAACGGGAGACGACTCGTACGGGATCAGCGGTGTGGTCGCATCGCACCGGTGCGGCGCTACGGTCGACCGGATCTCACGGCGGCCGGGCTGGCCGCGCGCCGCGATCATGGGCTTGATGCGGTTATTCGTCGGTGGGAAGCAGCACTACCCCCATAATCACGAGCGTTGCATTACGACCTTGCGGGGAAAAGGCGCCCGTCGCCTCCGAAAACGCCGCCATTTCCCTGCAAGGTCACGCATGGTTGCCGTCACCGGCGGCGGGCCAGTCCGCCGGCGGTCGGCCGGATGCCCGTCGGCACCGGCGTTTAGACCCCGCCGAAGCCGATCGCCCGATCCCGGTCAGCCTCCATGGATCTCATTCGACCCTGGGCGCCGCCACCCACGCCCATTAGCGCGCCTTGTTGCCGAGCAGCCGGGTCGCCAGCACGGCGGCCTGGGTGCGTCGCTCCAGTCCGAGTTTGGCCAGGACGCTGGATACGTAGTTCTTGACCGTCTTGTCGGCGAGGAACATCTTCTGCGCGATTTCGTGATTGGTCAGACCCTGCGCGATGTGCTCCAAGATGCGCCGCTCCTGATCGGTCAGTGACTTG
>DATCXD010000440.1:0-3061 GCA_036566005.1 Micromonosporaceae bacterium
TATCCGGTGATTCACGCTTGACGGCATGACCGCCGCCTCGGACATTTCCGGAGTCGCCGCGCTCGACCTGGGCGGAGCGGCAGCCTCCGCCGTTCGCCATGCAGGTGCCGAACGTCCCGTCGAGTGTGGGTTGACCGGCTCTGTCCGGCGATCAGGGCCCGCTGCGACGCTGGGTGGCGAAGCCAGACGCTGGGTGACGAAGCCAAAGGAGATTGCGATGATCAGCAATGCGGCGACCCGCCCCGGGCTTGGGACGGCGCGATGAACGCCGCCTGGGATGTCGAGCCGCTGGGTGCGAAGTGGGCGACCTGTCTGCAATCGGCGATCGCGGCTCCTTCGGTACACAACAGTCAACCCTGGCGATTCCGCCTCGGGGCGCACCACGTCGACGTGTTCGTCGACCCGAGTCGCCGACTGACCGCCATCGACCCCATGGGGCGTGAGGCGATGATCAGCGTCGGCGCCGCCGTGCTGAACTTGCGCGTGGCGATCCTCGCGGCCGGGCGGATTCCGCTCACGCAGCTACTGCCGAGTCCCGGCGAGCCGGACCTCGTTGCCCGGATCGCACTCGGAGCACCGCACCAACCGGACGCGACGGTGCTCGCTCTCGCGTCAGCGATTGACAAGCGCCGTACGAACCGCCGCCCCTTCCGGGATATCGACGTCCGCGAGGAGGTCCTCGCCCAGCTCACTACCGCGGCACGGATGGAGGCCGTCACGCTCACGGTCGCGGACCCGGTCGCCCGCGAGGTCATCCTCGATGTCGTCCGTAACGCACAGGACGCCCAGGCCCGCGACCCCCGTTACATCGACGAACTCAGGAACTGGACCGCACTGGACCCGATGTTCGGCGACGGCGTGCCAGCCCAATCGTTCGGCCCGAGCCACGAGTGGGCCGACGTACCGATTCGCGACTTCGGGCTGGCCCACCCCGACACGCGTCGCCGTCACGCCTGGTTCGAAGCAGCCCCGACCGTCGTGATGCTGTCCACGGCGGCGGACACGGCAGTGCAGTGGCTGCGCGCCGGGCAGGCGATGGAGCGCGTTCTGCTGACCGCGACCGTACGGGGCGTCGCCAACACGCCGATGACGGCACCGACCGAACTGCCCGAACTGCGCAGGTTGCTCAGCGAATCGGGCGACCGGCGCATGGCCCAGGTCATTCTCCGACTCGGCTATGGCGACCCGTGCCCACCGACGCCGCGCCGGCCACTGGCCGATGTCCTCGAATCGACCCGGCCCGCCTTTGCCTCGCCAGTGAACCGGCCGGGTGCCTGGGGCGGTTGACGTCTCGATGCCCATACATCGGATGTCGCGCAGCACCACACGTCTCCGGCCAATCAGGCGGGCCCGCGAGGCCTGCGTCGACAGGACTTTCTGCCCTGACCCGGGCCCGGCGATCGCGGCATGCTGACGCCAGAGACACCCGGAACGCGAACGGAGATCAGCATGAAAGACATGGTCACGCACGGGGGATCGGCCGATATCGAGCCGCGTACCGGTGAGATCCGCGGCACGTTTGAGCCGGGCCAACTCGACGGCCTGCCGGCGCCAGCGGTCACGTTTCTGCGGCACGCGATCGCGCCCGGATCACCGCTCCCGCGGCGGATCAGCTTGACAATGCACGGTCACATCAAGGTCATGGGCGTCTGGCTGCCGTTCCAGGCGGAGCAGGTCATTGACCATGCCCGAGGCTTCTGGTGGACCGCGAACGTCGCTCGGGGGCTGCTGCGCGGCACCGACAGCTTCGACCATGACCAGGGCCAGACCCGGTTCGCCGTCGGAGGAAGACTGCCGATCCTCGTGGCCGACGGCGCAGAAGTCACCCGTAGCGCGCTCGGCCGGTTCATCGCGGAGCAGGCAATCTGGCTGCCCGGCAGTCTGCTGCCGGTCAACGGCACCCATTGGTCCGCCGTCGATCGCGACCACGCGGATGCGACCGTTCCCGGCTCCGGGACATACACCCACCTGCGGATCGGGATCGAGTCCGACGGTGCCGTCCGCGACCTGGCGATGTCCCGCTGGGGCCGGTCCTGCGGCCGGGTCGGTTGGATCCCGTTCGGCATGGTCGCCGACGCCGAGGCCAGCTACGGCAATTTCACGCTGGTGTCGCGCGGCCGCGTCGGGTGGTGGTACGGCACGCCACGGTGGCCGGCCGGCGAGTTCTTCCGTTTCACGATCGACGACGTACGTCCCGTCTAGCCAACGGGTTCGATGCGACGATGGTTCGATGCAACGATGGAGGGTCGCGATGGACCACACGTGCCGGATAGTTGTCGGCGTCGATGGATCGCCGGCCGCCCAACGCGCGCTGGCGTGGGCCGTGTCCGAGGTGGACCGGCGGCGCGAGCCCACGTCCGTCCAGGCGATCACGGTGTGGCAATGGGACCCGACCAACGAGCCGGAGAGCGTTGCCGTGCGACCGCTCGACCCGCGTGACGCCGCCGAACGCATGCTCACGCACGCGATCGCCGTCGCCCGCGCCGGATCTCCGGACGTCGCGATCGCGGGAGAGGTGCTCGAAGGCGATCCGGCGGCCACGTTGATCCGGGCCAGCGCCGGCGCCGACATGCTTGTCCTGGGCAGTCATGGACACAGCGCGGTGTTCCACGCCATGCTCGGCTCCGTCGCCGATGCGTGCGTCCGCGGCGCCGCCTGCCCGGTTGTCGTCATCCCGGTGTCGCTGGAAACGTCGCCTTCGATTCACGACGGCGGCGAGTTCGGCCGATCGCTCTCGCACCCGTACGGCACCGCCTGGGCAATCCGTACCTAGCCGTCGGGCGTGTCGTCCGCGACGGCACGCGCGCGGCGCGCGGCGATTGCGCGGCCGCGGGCCGACGTGCGGCGGCCTTGACGTGGCTAACGCGCCTTGTTGCCGAGTAGCCGGGTTGCTAGCACGGCGGCCTGGGTGCGTCGCTCGAGTCCGAGTTTGGCCAGGACGCTGGATACGTAGTTCTTGACCGTCTTGTCGGCGAGGAACATCTTCTGCGCGATTTCGTGATTGGTCAGACCCTGCGCGATGTGCTCCAAGATGCGCCGCTCCTGATCGGTCAGTGACTTG
>DATCXD010000488.1:0-2237 GCA_036566005.1 Micromonosporaceae bacterium
CCCGCCGGCGCAGCGCGCGCGGGCCCTGATCGCGAAGCCGGGCACCATGTTCGTCGGGCAGCCGGAGATTCCCGTACCGCTGGTGGTTGAATTCCCTTTCCCGGCCTGGGCCACGCGCCCGGCGGAGGCGGGGGCCGCGCCAAACGCGACGTTGCGCTCGATAACGCAGGCGGTCGATCCGTTCGACGTCATGGCCGGCGATCGCACCGGTGAGCTGGCCGGGGCGCGCGGCGGCCGGCTCGGCAACGGCGCGAGCCTGTCCGACGACGACATCCCGTTCTGATGGCCGTGCACCAAGGGCCCGTGGTCGCCGACCGTAACGTTCCGGCGGAGTTGAAGGAGCCAGCTGCGTGAAGATCCTGCACACGTCCGACTGGCATGTCGGCAAGGTCCTCAAGGGCCGTTCGCGCATCGACGAGCACATCGCGGTGCTCGCCGACGTCGTCCGCATCGCCCAGACCGAGCAGCCCGATCTGGTCATCGTGGCCGGTGACCTGTTTGACACGGCCGCTCCCTCGCCCGATGCGAAGCGCATCGTGACGCGGGCGTTGTCGGCGCTGCGCACGACCGGCGCCGACGTCATCGCGATCGGGGGCAACCATGACAACGGGGCCGAGCTCGATGCCCTGCGCGCGTGGGCCGAGGCGGCCGGCGTGACGCTGCGTGGCACGGTCCACGACCGGCCCGCCGACCACATCGTCACCGGGAGGACCGCGGGGGGCGAAGCGTGGCGGGTGGTCGCGCTTCCGTTCCTGAGCCAGCGGTACGCGATCCACGCGACCGAGATGTTCGCGCTCACCGCGGCCGAGGCGAACCAGACGTACGCCGACCACGTTGGTCGGTTGATGAAAGCGCTGACCGACGACCAGTCCGCCGACACCGTCAACATCGTCACCGCTCACCTGACCGTGGTCGGCGCGAAACTCGGCGGCGGCGAACGCGACGCACACACGATCCAGTCGTACGCGGTGCCGTCGACCGTGTTCCCGGCCAGCACGCATTACGTGGCGCTCGGCCATCTTCACCGCCGGCAGACGGTCGCCGGTCCGTGCCCGGTGCACTACAGCGGCTCCCCGCTCGCGGTCGACTTCGGCGAGGAGGAGAACACGCCGTCGGTCACGATCGCCACGGTCAGCACGAGCACCGCGGCACGGACTCGTCACCTGCCGATCCCCTCGGCGCTGCCGCTGCGTACGGTCCGGGGCACGCTCGACGACCTCGGCCGCGTCGACGCCACGGCACCGGGTTGGCTGCGGGTCTACGTACGGGAGCGGCCCCGGGCCGGGCTGCGGGAAGCCGTACAGGACATGCTGCCCAACGCGCTCGAAGTGCGCATCGATCCCGAAGTGCTGGCCAATCTCGACCCGGCCGGTACGCGCGCGCCGCGGCAGGTCGGCCGGAGCGCGAATGAGTTGTTCGCCGAGTACCTGACCGCGCAGGGGCATGCGGACACCGACGTCGCCGAGCTGTTCGACCGCCTGCACGCCGAAGTCGAGTCGGCGCCGTCGAACGCGCCGATCGCGAGCGGCCTGCGGATCGTCGGGGCCCGCTGATGCGGCCGCTGCGCATAGATATGGCCGGCTTCGCCGCGTTCCGCGAGCCGACGACGGTCGACTTCAGCGACGCCGACTTCTTCGCGCTTGTCGGACCGACCGGTTCCGGCAAGTCGACGGTGCTTGACGCGATCTGCTTCGCGCTCTACGGCACCGTCCCGCGCTGGAACGACCGGCGCGCCATCGCGAACGCACTCGCGCCATCGGCCGCCGAGGCTCGCGTACGGCTCATCTTCGAGTCGGCTGGGCACCGGTACGCCGCGACCCGGGTGGTCCGCCGGGACGGCAAGGGTCGCGTCACCACCAGTCACGCCGGGCTCGAACTGCTCCCCCACGGCTTCGACCTCGGTCGCCTCGACACCGGACTCGACGCCGGTGACCTCGGCGACCCGCTGGCCGGCACACCGGCCGAAATGGACGTCGCGGTGCTTTCCGCCGTCGGTCTCCCGTTCGAGCAGTTCACCAGCTGCGTCGTGCTACCGCAGGGGCAGTTCGCCGAGTTCCTGCACGCGAAACCGGCCGTACGCCAGCAGATCCTGGTCAACCTGCTGGGCCTGTCGGTCTACGAGAAGGTACGTGAGCAGGCCACCAGCCTCGCGGCCGAGGCCGATGCCCACCTGTCCGCGACCGATCGCCAGCTCACCGAGCTCGCCGACGCCGACGATGCGGTCACCGCGGCCAAGA
>DATCXD010000520.1:0-7294 GCA_036566005.1 Micromonosporaceae bacterium
CGGCCACAGCGGCGCTGGCGATCGCACCCGACGGCCCAGCCAGGGCGGCCGCCGCCCAGAGGACCGCGAGTCCCACGACCGCTGCCCTCAGGTATGCATTGGCGCCCGACATGTAATAACAGTAGCTCTCGTGTGTTCGGATCGCCCGAGTCTGGGCATGTCCGAATCGCCCCGGTGGCCACCGATCGGGCGATAACGCGTACGCTCACGCGATGCACCGTGAATCCTTCTCGGCATCGGAGCCGCCGGGCCCGTCGCCGGCGTACCGGTCCGGCCAGTCTCCGGCGCAGCCTCACGCCCAACCGGGCGCCGGGCGGCCCACCGGTGACGGAGTGGTCGACGTGCCCATCGAGGCGACCGCGACCATGCCGCACGTGCCCGTTCAGTCGGACGCTTCATTGGGGTCGGGCCGCTCCGACGCGATATCGCTGCCGCGCGGCATGGCCCTACTTGTCGTGAGTCACGGTCCCAATATGGGCGCGCGATTCCTGCTCGACCGGGAGCTGATCGTCGCCGGTCGCCACCCGGATTCCGACATCTTCCTCGACGACGTCACCGTGTCCCGTTCGCACGCGGAGTTCCGCCGCAGCGGCGCGACGTTTGCGTTGGTCGACACCGGCAGCCTTAACGGCACGTACGTCAATCGCGAACGAGTGCCGGCCGCCGAGCTGCGCAACGGCGACGAAGTCCAGATCGGCAAGTTCCGCCTGACGTTCGTCATTTCGGAGCCGGCTCGCTGACGCGCGCGATCGGGGCGAGGGGAGCGTCGCGAGCGATGCGATGAAGCGTCGGATCGGCTTGAGCGCCGTTAGCGAGCGACGCGATGGACGCCTGCGATCGGCTTACTGCCGTCGCGAGCGACGCGACGGACGCCCGCGATCGGAGTTGAAGGCATCCGACCGCGTGGTTTCGCATAACGATATGGCCTCGCCTGGGTCCTCACGACGGGCATCGTCGTCGGCGTTCGGCCGACGACGCGATGACCAACCGCACCGAAATCAACGTCCGCCCGTCGGTCCAATGGCGTCCGCGGCGTCCCTCGACGCCGCTTTTCGATCCTTTGTGACAGGCGCAGACCGATTGCTGTCGGCCCCGGTTTCATTTGTGGCCGTATCGTGGCCATATTGTGCCCACGCTGGGCAAACCGGTGTCCCGGCGGTGCTTTCGTGCCCGCGGCGGTCGACAGTGACCAGCGGAAACCATCCTTTTCGGATGGTTCGGCCGGCCCCGGACGCACGTCCGAAATGCGCTTGCAACGGCGGCGTCACGGTGCCGGAAAACCCCCGTGGTACGGCGCTCATCAGGGACGATGACGAGCTGATGTGTCCCTTGACACACGTTGGGGCGGCAGCCTATTTTCGGCAACACAGCGCGGCAAGGTGGTCTCGGTGGCAGGCCGTCCTGCACCAAGGATCTGATCGACCGTAGCCGATATTGCCGGCTCGAGCGACGCGAACCTGGGTGTGGATGGGTGCGGCATCCGCCTCTGAACCGCGCTCCGGGCGGGGTCGCGGCGTCAACTCTTCGTGCGTGACTCGCGAGTCTGATCCGGTCCGTGGCTTGATGAATGAAAGGACCAGGATGACGAGGCGCATCACGGCCGTCGCCCTCATCGCCGTTACGGCGTTGGCGGTAGCGGCCTGCGGCAAAGCCAACAACAGCAGCAGTGGAGGGGCATCGGCCAAGACGCTCGTCGTCGGCGTCGACCTGCCGTTCCAGGGCGCATCTTCAGATACCTCCAACGCGACGTTCAATGCGATGCAGCTCTACTTGGACTCGGTCAACGGCAAGGCCGGCAACTTCAAGGTCACGCTCAAGAAGTACGACGACTCGACGGCCGCGTCCGGCAAGTGGGACCCGGCGACGTGCACGGCCAACGCGAACGCGCACGCCAGCAACGCCGATGAGGTCGCCGTCATGGGCACGTACAACTCGGGTTGCGCGCTCCTGCAGGTGCCGGTGCTGAACCAGGCGCCGAACGGACCGCTGTTGATGGTCTCGCACGCGAACACGAACCCCGGCCTGACGAAGGCATGGGACCCGGGCACCCCGGCCAAGTACTACCCGAGCGGCAAGCGCAGCTATGCCCGCGTCATCACGACCGATGACTACCAGGGCACGGCGGCGGCCCGCTTCGCCGCGCAGAACCTCAAGGTGAAGAGCTGCTTCGTCCTCAACGACAACGAGATCTACGGTCAGGGCATCGCGCAGGCGTTCGCCACCGAGGCGGCCAAGCAGGGCATCAAGGTCGTCGGCACTCAGGCGTGGGACGGCAAGCAGCCGAACTACACCGCACTGTTCGAGGGCATCAAGGCCAAGAACCCGGACTGCGTCTATCTGGGCGGCATCTACGACAACAACGGCGGTCAGCTGATCAAGGACAAGGTCGCCGTGCTCGGTGATAACAGCAAGGTCAAGCTGATGGGTCCGGACGGTTTCACCGGTTACCCGGACGAGGACAAGCTGGCGCAGGCGCAGGGCGAGTACCTGACCTTCGCGGGTCTTGACCAGTCCCAGCTCTCCGGCGGCACCGGGCCGGCGGCGACGGTGCTCAACGCTTACAAGGCTAAGTACGGCCAGGCGCCGGACTCGAGCTACGCGCTCTACGGCGTGCAGGCGCTGCAGGTCATCCTCTCGGCGATCGCGAAGTCCGACGGCACCCGGGCCAGCGTCAACAGCCAGGTGTTCAACGGTTCCGGCATCGACATCCCGGCCAGCCAGTCGATCCTGGGCAAGGAGATCAAGATCGACCCGAAGACGGGCGACGTCAACACGATCGACATTTCGATCCTGGTGATGAAGGGCAACGCGGAGACATTCCTCCAGCCGTTCCCGGTCAGCTGATCTCGTCCTGACAGCTCCGGTGCGGCGCGGCGACGCGCCGCACCGGAGCTGGTTTTCGCCGGACCGTCCGGCCTTCGCCGCAACCGCCGGCGAGCCCACCTCCGGCAAGCCCAGAGGAGCTTTTACGTGACAACCACCACCTTGGCGACCAGGCCCGTCGCGCCACAACAGGCGAGGAGCACCCGGGAGATCGTCTTGATCGGCAGCGGCGCCGTGCTGTTGGTCGGGCTCGCCATCTGGATCATCTGGAACCTCGTCAGCTCACCGACGCAGACCCTTCAAGCCAGCGTCTTCGGCCTGTCGAACGGCGTCCTCTACGCGCTAATCGCACTCGGCTACACGCTCGTCTACGGCATCATCGAGCTGATCAACTTCGCGCACGGCGACCTTTTCATGCTCGGTACACTGCTTAGCGCGTTCGTCATGGCCGGTTTCGGCTTCACCCACGCGAACGTCAGTGGCATCTTCGGCCTGGTCCTCGTGCTCATGCTCGCCATGGTGTTCTGCGCTGCTATCAACGTCGCGATCGAGTTCTTCGCCTACCGGCGCCTGCGGCACGCTCCGAAGCTCGCCCCGCTGATCACCGCGGTCGGCATGAGCTTCATCCTGCAGAACATCGGCCTACAGTGGAACGGTTCGCAGCAGCGCCAGTGGCACCCGGCGATGCCGGGTGGGCACGTCAGCCTCGGCGGCGTGACCATCGGCTACGACGTCATCATCGACACGATCGTGACGGCGGTCCTGCTGCTGATCATGACGGGGATCGTCACCAAGACACGCGCCGGCAAGGCAATGCGCGCCACCGCCCAGGACCAGGACGCGGCCCGGCTGATGGGCATCAACGTCAACCGGATCATCTCGTTCACCTTTGCGGTCGGCGGCGCACTGGCTGGCGCGGCCGGGCTGCTCTACCAGCAGACGATTGGGACGACGTCCTACAACCTCGGTTTCCAGCTCGGTCTGATCGCGTTCACATCGGCGGTGCTAGGCGGCATCGGCAACCTGACCGGCGCGGTGCTCGGCGGGCTGATCATCGGTCTGATCCAGGGTCTTAACGACGGCGGACCGCATGGCTTCGGCCAGCAGTGGTCGCAGTCGGTCGTGTTCGTGATCTTGATCGCCGTGATGGTGTTCAAACCGACCGGGATACTCGGCAAGAATGTGGGAGAAAAAGTATGAGCGCGAGGAACGAGCTTGCGAGTCCCGCAGCCGCGATCGACCGGGTGACAGCATGAGCGCCCCCGCCGCTACCGCGCCCACATCGGCGCCGCCCGTCCGTCGTTTCCGGATCCCCGGACGCCTGGCCTGGCCGATCGGCTATCTGGTCGCCGCCATCCTCATCTTCGTCTTCTACTACCTGATCTCGATGGGTTACTTGACGTCGGTGCAGGACTGGGCCGGCCGATGGATCCCCATTACGACCGTCAACCAGTCGCTCGTCTGGGCGATGTGCGCACTCGGGCTGAATATCGTCGTCGGCTACGCCGGACTGCTCGATCTCGGTTACGTCGCCTTTTGGGCCATCGGGTCGTACGTCGCCGGTTGGCTGATGTCGAGTTTCTTCTTTCACCTGAAGATCAACTTTTTCGGCGACGCACCGCCGTTCTCGCCGCAGGGCGTGCACATCAACTTCTGGATCGTGCTCGTCGCCGGTGCGATTCTCTGCGCGATCTTCGGCATCATCATCGGTGCGCCGACGCTGCGACTACGCAGTGACTATCTCGCGCTGGTGACGCTCGGCTTCGGCGAGATCATCCCGCAGTTCTTCCACAACGCCGACAAGCAGCATGTTCACGTGAACATCTCCAACGGCACCCAGGGCATCAGCCCGGTCGACAAGATCTCCGGGCCCACGTTCAGCCCGACCGGCGGCATCGGCTGGGGTCCGTTGGGCCCGTTCGACGGCCTGTCCCGCTACATCTTCCTCATCATCCTGACCGCATTGATCGTGTTCATCTCGCTGCGCCTACGGGTCGGCCGGCTCGGTCGGGCGTGGCTCGCGATCCGGGAAGACGAGTTGGCGGCCGGCGCTATGGGCGTTCCGTTGATGCGGACGAAACTCGCGGCGTACGCGGTCGGCGCGGTCGCCGGCGGAATCGCGGGCGTCGCGTATTCGGTCGAGATCGCGGGAGTGAGTCCGGACAGCTTCGACTACAACAAGTCGATCATCTTGCTCGCCATGGTCGTGCTCGGTGGCATGGGTAACGTCTGGGGTGTCATCCTCGGCGCTATCGTCATCTTCTGGTTCAACCAGACCGGGCTCCCGCAGGGCGGCAACGCGTTCAACAGTGCGTTCGGCACGCACATCAACTTCCCGTCGTACAACTTCCTGATCTTTGGCCTGCTGCTTGTCCTCATGATGCTGTTCAAACGCGAAGGCTTCGTGCCCGAGGCTCGGACGAAGTTGGTGCTGCGCGAGCCTGGCCGCACCGAGGTTGAGTCGCTGGGCAGCGACCTCGAGCAGCCGGCCCCGGAGCTTGAGGAGGCCACCGCCGGATCGGGCGATGGTTTAGCCGGCTCGATAGATTCGCCCGATAGGAGTTCGCCGTGACCATGGTCGAGACCGAACAGGTGCTGGCCCTTTCGGCGGAGCGGATCACTGTGCGGTTCGGTGGTCTGACCGCCGTGGACGACGTGAGCTTCACCGTGCCGCTCGGCGGGATCGTGAGTCTGATCGGGCCGAACGGTGCCGGAAAGACGACGTTCTTCAACGCGCTGACCGGTCTCTACAAGGTAGCCGCCGGACAGGTGACGCTCGGTGGTGCCAACGTGACCGGGCTGTCGCCCAGCAAGATCGCGTCCCTCGGCATCGCGCGGACGTTCCAGAACATCCGCCTCTTCGGGCTCATGACGGCCGAGGAGAACGTCAAGGTGGCGATGCATTCGCACCTGAAGTCGGGGATCGCGCGGACGATCCTGCGGACGCCGCGGCAGCACCGGGAGGAACGAAACGCTCACGACATGGCTCATGAGCTGCTCGAGTTCGTCGGCATCCGCAATAAGGACGACGAATACGCGCGGAACCTGTCGTATGGCGACCAGCGACGGCTCGAAGTCGCTCGCGCGCTCGCGCTGCAACCCCGCGTGCTGTTGCTCGATGAACCGACGGCCGGTATGAACCCGCGCGAGTCGGCCGAGTTCGTGGAGTTCGTCCGCCGAGTCCGCGACGAGAAGCAGGTGTCGGTGCTCCTGATCGAACATGACATGAGTGTCGTGATGCGGGTGTCCGAGCGCATCACCGTGCTCGACCGCGGACATAAAATCGCCGAAGGTGGGCCGGACGAGATCAAGTCCGATCCGCGGGTCATCGAGGCGTACCTGGGCCAGGCACCCGAGGAGGAGAGCGCATGAGCGAGGACGGGTCGTCGCGATCCGCCGTGCCGGCGCAGCCGGCGCCGACATCGGGGCTCCCGTCGGCAACGTCGACCGCGCCGATGCTCGAAATCGAGGACATCTCGGTCTACTACGGCAACATCGCCGCGGTGAAGAGCGTGAGCCTGACCGTCAGGTCCGGGGAGATCGTGACGCTGATCGGATCGAACGGTGCCGGCAAATCGACCACCTTGCGGACGATCTCCGGATTGTTGCGACCCCGACACGGCACGATCCGGTTCAACGGCAAGGCGATTGACCGTACGCCGCCGGACCAGATCGTCCGCCTCGGCATCGCGCAGTCCCCGGAGGGCCGGCGGATCTTCCCGCGCATGACGGTGGCGGAGAACCTCGACCTCGGCGCGTTCCTGCGTCGGGATAAGAAGGGGATCGCCGACGATCAGGAGCGGATGCTGGAGTTGTTCCCGCGGTTGCGGGAACGCATCGGGCAGAAGGCGGGCACGATGTCCGGCGGCGAGCAGCAGATGCTGGCCGTCGCCCGGGCACTCATGGCCCGCCCGAAGCTCCTGCTGCTCGACGAACCATCCATGGGCCTCGCCCCAGTGCTCGTCGACGTCATCTTCGCGACCATCACCCAGATCCGGGAACAGGGGATCACGGTGCTGGTGGTGGAGCAGAACGCGTTGGCCGCGCTGAGGGTCGCCGACCGGGCCTACGTACTCGAGTCCGGTTCGATGCATATGCAGGGAACGGCGGCCGAAATGGCCGACAACCCGGAGATCGCCCGGGCCTACCTCGGCGGCTGAGTTCGCCGGTGTCGCGGTGCAGCGGCCGTGTCCGCGTTTGACGGGCACGGCCGAGCCGCGTCTGGACCGCGTCGGAACCGCGCTCCACGTTCAGCGTCGTCGCGGGGAGGAGACGGCGCTGCCGTCGCGGCGTTGACGGTCGGCGTGCCGTCGAACCTTGGCGCGGTTGCCGCACCAGGCCATCGAGCACCATCGCCGGCGGCCGGCCGGGTCGAGGAAGAGCCATCCGCAGGCCGCGCCCGGACAGGCCCGTACGTCGTCGGGGCGGGCCGTGGTGAGCAGACCGGCGGCCGCCCAGACCACCGCGGCGA
>DATCXD010000527.1:0-8620 GCA_036566005.1 Micromonosporaceae bacterium
CCGGTTGCGTACAGTGCGTGGGACGAACCGGCACCCGCCGGGCCAGGCATTTCGACGGAGGCGGCAGGTCGTGGACACCCAGGAGTTCGTGGGTACGCCGATCCAGCGCCCCGCCACTGCGACGCCCGATCGGGGCGAGGCGACGGCCGTACCCGGGATCGATCCGGAGCGGATGGCGATCATGCTGGAGGTGCTCGCGGAGATCGACGAGCTGCCGACCGACCACGCCGACGCCGAACGTGCCCGCCGGGCCACCGCGAGGCTCTTCAAATCGGTTAAGCAGCGCCGACGTGACGAGCGCCGGGAGCGGGTGGTGGCGGCCGACAACGCTGTCACGGCCGCGACGGCCACCGGCGCGCCGGGCCGGATCGACGACGAGACGGCCGGCATCCCGCTGGCCACCGCGACCGAGGGTCCCATCGCCGGCACGTTGATCCGGCCGCGTGCCTGCTACGTCTGCAAGACGCGCTACACCGTCGTCGATGCGTTCTACCACCAGATGTGTCCCGAGTGCGCGGGCGTCAACCGATCGCATCGCGACGCGCGGGCCGACCTCGCCGGCCGCCGTGCGTTGCTCACCGGCGGTCGGGCCAAGATCGGCATGTACATCGCGCTCCGGCTGCTCCGCGACGGCGCCCATCTGACGATCACGACCCGGTTCCCGAACGACGCGGTGCGCCGCTTCACCGCGATGCCGGACAGCGACCAGTGGCTGCACCGCCTGCGCGTGGTCGGTATCGATCTGCGGGATCCGGCGCAGGTGATCGCCCTGGCCGACACGATCGCCGCGGACGGACCGCTCGACATCTTGATCAACAATGCGGCGCAGACAGTGAAGCGGTCTCCGGGGGCGTACGCGCCGCTCGTCGCCGGCGAATCCGCGGCGCTGCCGGCGGGTCCGGTGCCGGATGTGGTCACTTTCGGACACGTGCACGCGGCCGGTGCCGCGGCCCGGGCGCTCGCGGCCGAGCACGGCCATCACCAACTCACCCCGGATGTGGTGACCGCCCTGGCGTTGTCGGCCAGGTCGGCATCGGTGTCCCGGATCGCCACCGGCTCGGCGATCGACGCCGGTGGGCTCGTGCCCGATCTGGCCGCGACGAACAGCTGGGTCGCGACCGTCGACGCGGTCGACCCGATTGAGCTGCTGGAAGTGCAGCTGTGCAACGCGACCGCGCCGTTCATCCTGATCAGCCGGCTCCGGCCGGCGCTGGCCGCGTCACCGGCAGCACGGAAGTACGTCGTGAACGTGTCCGCGATGGAGGGTCAGTTCGGGCGTGCGTATAAGGGCGCCGGTCACCCGCACACCAACATGGCGAAGGCCGCGCTGAACATGCTGACGCGCACCAGCGCGCCGGAGATGCTCGCCACCGACGGCATCCTGATGACCGCCGTCGACACCGGATGGATCACCGACGAGCGTCCACACCCGACGAAGGTTCGCCTGGCCGAGGTGGGATTTCACGCGCCGCTCGATCTCGTCGACGGCGCCGCGCGCGTCTATCACCCGATCGTGGCCGGTGAAGCCGGCGAGGATCTGCATGGCTGCTTCCTGAAGGACTACGCGCCGGCATCCTGGTGACCGCTCGGACAACAGCACATCACGGACATTGATGACTCCTCCACGGGGGCGGTGCGGCCTGGTCCCCGAGGACCGAGCGCACGGCCTCTACGGTCACGACAGGTGTTGCGGTGTCTGAGCAACGATCCTCGCGGGCGCGGTCGTCGACAAGTCTGAGACCACGTACGCGGTGGCGATCCCGTTCGGCGCGACCGCCCAAAGGTCCGGTACCCCATTGCCGGTAAAGTCGACGGCCTCGATGGTCGAGAACGTGGCTCCGGGGTTCCAATGGTCCGCGACCTCATATTGAACGTACGAGATCGTCCCGGTGAAGTCGCCGTTGTCGCTGAACCGCACCGATTCCCATAGGTACAGTGCGCCCGTCGTGGGGTTCCACAGGTAGATCGCCGTCCCAGACCACATCTCGGTGCTGAACAATTGCCAGTTCTGCCAGTCGGTGCCCCCGGTCGGCGTCAGGTCGGCCGTCAGTTCCCCGAGCGCGATGTCCAGCGGTGCATCGGCCTGGAGTGGGTAGTACGCGAGACGGTAGCCATCTGTGGCGCTGCCGCTGATGCCGATGAAGTCGGGAATCACGTTGTGCGAACCGGCCGAGTCGTAACCGTTGGCCAGGTCGATCGGGATGTCGCCGTTAATGTCCTGGAAATCGGCGCTGTTCGCGTCGACGGAATCGCTGCCGGCCTCGACGGAACCATCGCCGGTGCCCGGCAAGATGATTCCGGCACCGGCCTTGGGCCCGCTGACGAAATACACCAGGAGGTCCTGGAGGTTGTTGCCGAGGAAGTTCCCCATGATGACGTTGGCTCCATCGAAGTACGAAGGATCTCCGTCACCGGCTCCATTCGCGCCAATGTTCACGGCTGGGGTTCGTACGCGACCGGTGGCGGCGCCGCTCGGCTTGCCGGCGGCGAGCCAGAGACCGGATCCCAATCCGGACGGGTCGCCGACCGCCAGCAGGTCGGGTACGCCATCGCCGTCGGAGTCCTTCTCGGCGGCGGGTGCGGCGCCGTTCGCGAGATAGACACCAACAGTCGCTGCACCGACCGTACCGTCTGACCCGACGCCTTCGACGAATAGCTCGTTCCGGTGCGTGGTGAACGTGAGGGAGACAGTTGCCGAGCCGGCCTTGTTCGCCCTGACGGATCGGTGCTTGCCCGAGTTGACCCAGTACTCGTACCTGGCCGGCACCTCACCGGCGCCGTCGCTCGCGAATGTCACCGGCCCGCTTGCCACCCCGATCGTCAGGAATTGCCCCGCCAGTCCACTGACGACCACGCCGCCAACCTGATCGGGTGCGGCGCTGACTGCGTCCGCCGATCCCACGGCAACCGTCGCGGCCACAAGCCCCGCAGCGAGCGCTATGAGCACCTGTCGATGTGCTTTCGCCACGCCTGGTCCTCTCAAAAGTCAACTTGTCCGGATCAATCGACATGGGTTCGCCACTTCGCGTCCCCGCACGACGCGGCACTATCCGCGGCGGGCGTACGCTGATTCAGCTGCGCCAGAACAGCCCGGCTCGTCACATCGGCATTAGCGCCTGTCACTTGCCTGGCCCAGAAACTCATACGCGATGCCGCACCAAGGCGCGGCAGGAATATAACCGGCCGCGACACGTTGTCGCTACCCCTAGCGTATTTGCGATCGTCTCTACGCCATGTCGTCGACACCACAGGCAGAGGACCCCGCGGTCGCGACGCCGTCGGATGCGATGAGCGCCGCCGCGGTAGCTCAGCTCGGGGCAACCCAGTCGGGGTGGGCGGCGACGAACCGACCTACCGTGTCGGTCTTCGACCGGGCGTCGCGTACGGCCGCCAGCAATTCCAGGCTCGTCGCGTTCAGCGACTGGCGAGAGTCCGGCGCCCTACCTTGGTAACGCACGAATTTCCCGTCGTTCGTTTTGATCGTGACAATGGAGCCGGGTGTGATGCCCTTCAGCGCGAACAGCCAGTCCGGCAGGGAAACGCCGCCGCCGTCGAAGACGAACGCTTTGCCGACCGACGTCAGGAACGAGCCCATCTCGAACGGGTTGGACAGCCCCTTCTCGTACACCTCGGCCAGCACTGCCTTGATGAACTGCTGCTGATGGCGTTGCCGGGCGTAATCGGTGCCGACCAGCCCGTCGCGACTGCGGACGAAGTCGAGCGCGTCCGCCGCCGTCAGGTGACGCTGACCCTTCTTGTAGACGACCGGCCTGACACCGGGCAGTGCGCACGCGAGCGGGTTCGCATCGAACGTGACACTCCGGTTCGCACACACCGGCACGCCGGTATCCGGATTGATGTCGTACGGCTTGGCGAATTTGCCGCTGCTGTCGGTGCCGCGGTGGATGGAGACGGTCGTCTCGTCCACGTACATGTTGACGCCGCCGAGCTTGTTGATGATGTCGGTGAACCCGCCGAAGTTGACGATGGCGCCGCCGTTGAACGTGATGCCGTACGCATTCTTGATGGTCCTGGCGAGTAACTGGAAGCCGCCGGCATCCCCACCGCCGTGCCAACTGCCGAACGTGAAGGCGGCATTGACCTTGTACGATCCGCCGGCGAACCCCGTCTTTGTGTCGGGCGGAATGATCGTGCTGGTATCCCGCGGAATCGACACCAGATAGACGCGGTCGTGCGTGGCCGGGATATGGGCGATGATGATCGTGTCCGAATGCGAACCGGCGTTGCCGGACGCTCGCGTGTCGACGCCGACGAGCAGAAAGTTGATCGGACCGGGGATCGACGTCCCGGCCGCCGCTACGGCCGGCTTGGCCGCCATCTCACCCAACAGGTTCTCGGTCGGAATAGCGTGGCTGACCTGACTCAGCCCGATCTTCACGACGATGATGGCGCCGATGCTTGCGACCATGATCAGGGCGCCGAGCGCGATGAGCAGCTTGGCCCACAGCGGACTCCGGCGGTCCCCCGACCGGGTCCGTGCCGGCCCGACCCGTTGAGACTGGAGCCATCGCGGCCGAACACGCAGCAGCCGAACCTGCAGCGGTCGAACGTGCAGCGGCCAGCTGAGCCGACGGGCGTGGCGCCGCACGGCGTCGCGCCGGCTTTCGTCGACCGTGGAGGGCACGAACGTGGCAGTCGCGACCGCGCTCCGGTAGATCACGCCGTCGATCGCCTCCGACGGGTTCGATGGTGGTTGGTCAACCTCGGGCGGCGCCCATGGCGCCGGAACCGAGGTCCGGAGCACCGTCGGCACAAGTCCCGGCACCGCGATCTCGTCGGTCCGGCCCGGCTCGGAGTGCTCGAACAGGTTGGCTAGGGTGTCCTGCGCCGCCGTATCCTCGTGCGCCGGTTCCTCGCTTGTGTTGAGCCGCAGCACAATGTCCGATCTGGACGGCGGCCGTGCAGTATGGCTCGCGACCGTGAACCAAGTTTCGGTGGCCGCTCGCGATTCGTCCCATGGATCGACCGGCGTGCAGAACCGGCCCGGTCCATAGATGGCCGGTCCGCCGTCGCCGGGACCGCGCACTTCGCCATCGCGGCGGCCATACGTGGGGCTGCGGCCACCGTAGGCCGACTCGCGCTCGTTTCCCCGGTACGTTTCCCGGGACCGTTCCCGCCGTGCGCACGGGTCGCCGAATCGCTCGTCCCGGCGCGGCCGGACTAGCTGTGATGGCTGTGATCGCGGTGATGGCTGTGATGGCTGTGATCGCGAAGAGTTGCCGACCGTGTTGCGTCTGTCCACCGTGCAGTCCTCCCGCGACCCGCGGCTCCTACCTTCAGTAATCGCTTGACCACGATTCTGGTTGCGGGTAACCGGCCGCTTTGACCGAATGGGGGCGTCCGAGGGGCACCACGCTGCGCATTGAGGAGTTGCGGCCATTGGCGACCAGGCAACGCGCCGAGGTCGAGGCCGAAGGTCGCCGGATGTTGGCCTTCGCGGTCCCGGACGCCGTCCACGACGTCGAGTTCGGCCCGGCCGCGTGACTCTCCGATGCGCGTGTGTCCACGAAGTGGTGACTTGCCGCGCACGTCGGCGGGACACGCCTGTTCGGGCGCGGCGACGTGACCTTGCGGGGAAATTGCATGATCAAATCGATCTGCGGCGACCATTTCCCCGCAAAGTCACGACTGATCCAGCGATCTAGGGGCTGATGCTGTTATCGAACAGCGGGTAACAGCGTCAACCCCTACATCGCGACGCGACTCCGTTCGTGATCGACCGGCTGATGCCGTGGGCCGGACTGACGGCGCGCTGAGCGGAGCGCAGTCTGACCGCGCGCTTGCGCTAGAGCCGCAGGCCAGCGGTGATCGCCCGGTGGTCGCTGCCGGACGTTTCCACCACGCTGGACTGCGTGGCGGTCATTCCTCGGGTCATGATGTGGTCGGGGCGGACCAGTGGGAACGACGACGGCCAGGTGAACCCGAGCCCACGGCCGGCGGCCGCCTGGGTGTCGCGCAGCAGATGGGCCAACGGCGCCAGCACCCGGTCCGTGCTTGCCGTATTGAGATCACCGAGCATCACGATCCGCGGCGACGAGTCGGTCCGGATCCGGTCGGCCAGGGCGTCCATTGTGCTGTCTCGCGTCGCGGTCTGCCCGGCACGGGCGGACGCCAGATGCACGACGTAGACCGTCACCGCGCCCTTCGGCGTCGCGACCTCGGCTCGCAGGGCACGTGTCCAGCTCAGGCCCAGATCGACGCCGCTGAAATCACTGATCGGGTACCGGCTCCACAGCTGCACCGTCGACTCCTGGCCGTGGTATGGGTACGCATCGCTCAACGTCGTCGCGATCGCGGGCGCACTCGACGCGGTGACCTCCTCCAACCCGATGACGTCGGCGTGCGTGGCGGCAACGCTTCGAATGGTCGCGGCTGGGTTGGCGTTGTCGGCGTCCACGTTCTGATTCACCACCCGCAGATCGGGTGTTCCACCACCCGACGGCAGCCACGCCGAGCCGAACGCGACCAACCACGCCAGCAGCGAGAGGACGACCGCGATAGCGGCAAGCTTCGAGCGCGCGAGGAAGGCACCGAGCGCGAGCACCGGCACGACGAGACCGAGCCACGGTGCGGCCGAATCCACCAGACTGCCAATGCCGCGAACGTCCGGGACGAGTCGGTGCCCGACGATGACCAGCGCGGTCACGATGGCGACGATGGCGACGGTGCGTCCGGCCCAGCCCGTTTGGCGGCCGGCGTCACCGCCAGTCGCAGAGCGTGTAGCGGTCGCCATGGCCATGGGCCGAGGATAACAGCGCGTTGCGCCTTCGCATGATTGACGAACACCCCGGTCCGGACGTACAGGCGAAGGTTTTGGCTGCTCAGAACCGTGACGTCCGGTGACCGCGGCGCGCCTACCGAGGTGACGAGGTGGACGTCGAACCCGCGGAGAGCAATGTGTCGAGGTGGTCGGCGCTGTAGACGGGCGACAGGACGGCGGCGACGACCAAGATCCCGGACACGGTTGCGACCGACCATCGCGGCCGGGGCGGATCGGCGAGTAGGGCCGCGACCCGACGGCTGACGTCGCCGGACGTCGAGTGGGCCAGCACGCCCGCCGGCGCCGATGCACCGGTCCCGGCGAGTGCCGCGCGCAGCAGGGAACGCGCAACCAGCGTGCGGTCGCCGAGGCTGCGCGCGGCGTCCTCATCGGCCCATCGTTCGACTGCGAGCACACCGGACCCCACGGCCGGGCGTAGCAGCGGGTGTACGGCCGCGGCCAGGCGCAGTACGCGCAGATGCGTGTGGTGACGCCGACGTAGGTGTGCCGCTTCGTGGGCGAGCACCGCTCGTCGCTCCCCCGCACGCAGCGTTCGCATCAGCCCGCTCGACACGACGATGCGCGGCCGTCGACCGCCGACGGCGTACGCGTGCGGAGTCTCGTCGTCGACGAAAACGACGTCCGATGGGCCGCGGAAGCCATCGGCGAGGCGACGAATCCCGCGCGCCGCGGCGACCTCGCGTCCGATCGCCCGGCCGAACAGCCCGAGGCAAACGAACAGCACGAATCCCGCCACGATCGCCGACGGCACCGCGACCGGGTCGACGTGACGCCAGTACGTCGCCGAGTAGTTCACGAGGTGCGCCACGAAGGACGTACGCTCCACGCCTGTCGACGCGATGATGCCGAGTGAGACGGTCCAGGCCACCGCGGACGCGACCGCCACACAGGTCAACGACCACACGGCGGCCGGCGGCGGCAGCGCACGGACGAGGGCCGGCGCGATGACCGCGAGCACGGTCCCGAGCAGAAGCGGCAGGTAGACCGACACGGTCACGGCTAGTGCTCCGCCGGCTCCGTCGCGTGCGCCACCGACGGTTCGGAGTGGTCGTCGCCGTCCGAGGTGAGATCGTCTTGAGTGATGTCCCGGAGCACGGCGTGCAAAAGCCGCTCCTCCTCCGCCGAAAGCTCGGAGACGAAACGGGCCAGCACCTCGGCGCGATCGCCGCGGCTGATCAGGAGCGAATGCATCCGGCTGGCGGTATGCGACGCGGCGTCCTGTGCCGGGGCATATTCGTACGTCCGCCCGATCTGGGTACGGATGACCAGGCCCTTGGCTCGCAGGCGCCCGAGAATCGTGGTGATCGTGCCGTAGGCGAGATCACCGCCGAGCTCGGTCTGCACCGCGGTCGCGGTCACCGGCCCCGGTGCGGCCCAGAGCGTCGCCAGCACCTCATCCTCGAGACCGCCCCACGGTCGCCGGCCGGATCGATCCTTCGCCATCGCCATGCGCCACCAGCCTCCGTGGTCGTGTCGCCGCCAGTCCGAGGATGCGAAGCTACCAGCGAAAGGTGGCCCGCGTCACCGTTTGTGTGCTCGGCCCGGCGTCTGATCGATCAGCCCGGCCAGACGTCCGCGACGGCGACGTGCGGCACGGCGGCCTCCTCATCCGGGCGTGCGGCCGTACGCGGAGCCAACGCCCGGCCGGCGAACACGATGATCGCGATCAGAGTCGCGACGAAGACGAACGACCACGTCAGTGACGTAAGACTGGCGATGCCCCCGATGACGCCCGGAGCGGCGAGCCCGGCGCCGTACGCGATGGTGGCCACCCCGGCGATCGCGTTGCCAGCGGCGGCCGACCCACTCTCGGCGCCG
>DATCXD010000049.1:0-2013 GCA_036566005.1 Micromonosporaceae bacterium
CCACACTCGCCGCGATTCGCGGCCTGCGCTGACTTCTGGTCCGGCCCACGGCCCAGCCGGCGACGAGTGCGGCTCAGCGCGTCCGTCTCAAGATCCGTGATCTTGCAATGCTAGAGGCGTGTGGCACGCGCTGATAGGTCCGTGACGTTTCAAGATCGCGGATCTTGGCGCGCTGAGCGGGCACCGCGAGCCAGTCCCGCCCGGCGGGTCAGCGGGTTTGACCGGTGCCGATGACGACGTACTTCGTGGACGTGAGTTCGGCGAGGCCCATGGGACCACGGGCGTGCAGCTTCTGCGTCGAGATGCCGATCTCGGCGCCGTACCCGAACTCGCCGCCGTCGACGAACCGGCTCGACGCGTTGACGAGGACGACGGCCGCGTCGATGGCGGCGGTGAACTCGCGGGCGCGCTCCAGCGATCGCGTCACGATCGTCTCCGAATGCCCGGTGCCGTGGCGCCGGATGTGGTCGACCGCCTCGTCGAGCGACTCGACGACGCGCGC
Organism: Micromonosporaceae bacterium; assembly: GCA_036566005.1. Classification (GTDB taxonomy): domain Bacteria; phylum Actinomycetota; class Actinomycetes; order Mycobacteriales; family Micromonosporaceae; genus DASQPR01. Next base: position 503 of record DATCXD010000049.1, read on the forward strand.
CGACAGGTCGAGCGACAGGTATTCGCGGCCGAAGTCGTCGTCGGCCGCGACCGGGACCGCCACCCCGACCAATGCGCCAGCCGAAACGACGGCCGGCGAGCCGTGAACCGTGACGCCGGCCGCGTGGAGGGCCGGCAGCGCCCGCGCCAGGAACGCCGGCGCGACGGACGTGTGCACGAGGAGTGACTCGGCGGCGTTGCAGACCGACGGCCGCGACGTCTTCGCGTTGAGCAGGATCTCCAGCGCCATGTCGAGATCGGCGCCGTCGTCGACGTACACGTGGCAGTTGCCGACTCCGGTCTCGATCACCGGCACGGTCGACCCGTCGACGACCGAGCGGATCAGGTCGGCGCCGCCCCGGGGGATCAGGACATCGACGAGACCACGGGCGGTCATCAGCTCGCGTACGGTGTCGCGCGTCGACGCGTCGACGAGCTGGATCGCGTCGGCCGGCAGCCCCGTCTTGTCGACCGCGTCCCGCAGGGCCGCGACGATCGCCGCGTTCGACCGGAACGCCGAGGACGATCCGCGCAGCAACACCGCGTTGCCCGACTTGAGGCACAGGCCGGCCGCGTCGACGGTCACGTTCGGTCGCGCTTCGTAGATCATGCCGACGACGCCGAACGGGACGCGGATCTGCTGTACCGAAAGGCCGTTCGCAAGTGTCGAACCGCGGACCACGTCGCCGACCGGGTCGGCCAGCCGAGCGGTGTCGCGCAGGCTCTGGGCAATGGTGGCGACACGGGCCGCACTCAGCGCAAGGCGGTCGATGATCGCCTCCGGCGTGCCGGCGGCGCGGGCCGCGTCCACATCCGCGGCGTTCGCATCCAGGATTTCGCCGGTACGGGCATCCAGCGCGTCCGCCATCGCGTGCAGCGCGGCGTCCTTGACGTCGCGATGTGCGCTGGCGAGCACGGTCGCGGCAACCCGGGCGCGGGTGGCGAGTTCGGTGACCGTGTGCGGCGGGTCGGTAGTCATGGCGCTTCTCCGTTGTCGGTGCTCACAGTAGAACCAGATCGTCGCGGTGGACGACCTCGCGGTCGTAGCCGGGCCCGAGCGACGCGGCGAGTTCGGCCGTCGACCGGCCGAGCAAGCCGGGCAACTCGGTGGCGTCGAAATTGACCAGGCCACGAGCGACGGCCCGGCCCGCGGGGTCGACGAGATCGACCGGTTCGCCGGCGACGAACCTGCCGTCCACGCCGGTGATCCCGGCCGGAAGGAGCGAGGCGCGGCGGTCGACGACGGCTCGGACGGCACCGTCGTCGAGATGCACGCGGCCGCGCGGCGTGGTCGCGTGCGCGAGCCAGAACAGGCGGGACCGGGGTCGCCGGGCGGCCGGCTCGAAGTACGTTCCGACGTCTTTGCCGGCCAACGCCTCCGGCACGAGCGTTGCCGACGTCAGCACGACGGGGATACCGGCACCGGTGGCAATCTGGGCCGCCTCGATCTTGGTGACCATCCCGCCGGTGCCGACGCCGGCCGACCTGGCCGGCATCGCCATCGGCCGAGCC
>DATCXD010000558.1:0-2716 GCA_036566005.1 Micromonosporaceae bacterium
CCGACACGTCGCACCGGCCGCTGTCGGCGAAGGTCTCGGCCGATCGGCCGCACTCGATCACCGACGGGTGCTTCCTCGACAACGGCACGCTGGTGCACGAGACGTTGTCGTACACCGGTTCCGGGCAGTGCGCGAGCGCGTTCCCGGTGGCCTCGAACACGCGGTTGACGGCCGGAGAGCCACTTTCCATGCCGGTCCTCAAGTGCGCGTTGCAGCCGCTGCGCTTTAGCGACTACCCGGTGACGTTCACCGACGCCGAGAAAGCGGAGTTGCGGGCCGCATTCCCGACCGGCGTGTGCGACTACGCGCGTCGCGGTCCGCGCCAACAGGGACCGGTGGGCACCTGGTTGACCTACGGCGGCTGAGCGGGGCGCCTCACGACGCGATGGTCATCGCGACTCGTTCGGTGCGGCGTTGAACGCGTCGACGCCGGTGAGCGCGCGGCCGATCAGTAGCTGCTGGATCTGGCTCGTTCCTTCGTAAAGCGTCATCACCCGGGCATCGCGCAGATACTTGCCGACCGGGTACTCGTCGATGTATCCGTACCCGCCGAAGACCTGCAGCGCGTCGTTGGCCGCGCGGACCGCGGCCTCGCTCGCGTAGAGCTTGGCCATCGACGCCTCGGTGCCGAACGGCTGCCCGCGGTCGATGAGGTCGGCGACGCGCCAGACCAGCAGCCGGGCCGCCGCGGTGTCGACCGCGATCCGGGCCAGCAACTCCTGGACCAACTGGTGCGCGGCGATCGGCTTGCCGAACTGGGTCCGCTCCCCCGCATATCGCACCGCCGCATTCAGGCAGCCCTGCGCGATGCCCACGCAGCCGGCCCCCACCGACATGCGGCCCTTGTCCAGCGCGGACATCGCGATCCGGAACCCTTTGCCCTCCTCGCCGAGCCGCGCCGAGTCCGGGACCCGGACGCCGTCGAACGTCAGCTCGGCGGTCGGCTGTCCGCGCAGGCCGAGCTTGCCGTGGATCTCGCGCCGTGTCAGTCCCGGCGAATCCATCGGTACGAGAAACGCGGTCACGCCGCGCGGTCCCGGCCCACCGGTCCGGGCGAACAGCAACACCACATCGGCCCACATGCCGTTCGTGATGAACATCTTCGAGCCCGATATGGTCCAGCCGTCGCCGCCACCCGGATCGTCGCCGGTGTCGCGGACGGCTCGGGTGGCGAGCGAGGCGGCGTCGGAGCCGGTGCCGGACTCGGTTAGTCCGAAACAGGCGAGCGCCTCACCGGTGCAGAGCCGCGGCAGCCATTGCTGTTGCTGGTCGGGCGAACCGTACGCCGCGATGGTCTTGCCGACCAGCCCGAGCGACACCGAGACCAGCCCGCGTACGGCCGAGTCGGCGCGCCCCAACTCCTCCAGCACGAGGCAGTAGGCCACGTGATCGCCGCCGCTGCCGCCCATCTTCTCCGGGATCGTCAGGCCGAGCAGCCCGAGGTCGCCGAGCCGATTGATGACCGTACGGTCGATCGCCTCCCGGCGGTCCCATTCCGCGGCGTAGGGCACGATCTCGCGGTCGACGAATTCCGCCGCGAGCCGGCGAACCGCCTCCTGCTCGGGCGACAGCGACAAGTCCATGGGCTTAAACTAGCGCGTCGCTCTACCACCACTTCGCCACGAAGACCGCCGTCGCCGTGCCGACGCAGTAGTGGCCCAGGTCGCTCTGAAACACTGACGGCGTGCGTCGTGCCGCCGTGCTGACGGTCGTAGCCATGGCATCGATCGCCGTGGCCGGGCCGTCCACGGCAGCGCCCGCGGCCGCGTCGGCGGCGACGGCCTGCGTGATCACCGATCATCGGCTGATCGGACTCTCCGGGCTCATCGTCACGCGCACCGGGTACTTCGCGATCTCGGACAGCAACACCGACAAGCGGGCGATCCGCGTCTGGCTCCTCGACAAGCACTGCCACCTCGTCCGGTCGATCTCCTACCCGACGGCGGCGTACGACCCCGAAGACGCGGCCGTCGGCCGGGACGGGACGATCTACGTGGCCGATATCGGCGACAACGGGCGTCGGCGCAGCTCGATCGGGCTCTGGCGCATCGCGCCCGGGGACACGCGGCCGCATCTCTATCGGTACCGCTACCCGGATCACGCCCATGACGCCGAAGCGCTGCTGCTCGCGGACGACGACAGCCCGGTCTTCGTCACGAAGGAGCCGGGCGTGAGCCACCTGTTCGTGCCGACGGGTCCGGCCGATCCCAGCGGCCGCCCGGTCGCGCTACGCGAGGTCGGCACGTTCACTCCCGTGGCCACCGGCACCGCGAACGGGCTCGGCATCGTCGGCAATCTGCTCGTCACCGGCGGCGCGAACGCGCCGGACCGGACGAGCGTCGCACTGCGTACGTACTCCGACGCGTACGTCTGGGACGTGCCCTACGGTGACGTGGTCGCGGCGATCACCACAACGAAACCACGGATCGTGCCGCTACCCGGGGAACCACAGGGCGAGAGCGTCGCGTTCGACCCGACCGGCACCCGCCTTTTCACGGTCAGCGATCGCGAGAGCGTCCCCGTCCGTTCGCCGATCCTGGCCTACGATCTCGGCAGTGCCGGCCATACCGGTAGCACGCGACAGCCGTCTCCGTCGCCGTCTCCGTCCTCGTCGGCCGTCGCGGCTCATCCGTCCAGCACCGGCGCGCCGTCGGCGGGCGGCCGGGCGGCGTTCCCGTACCAGCTGATCGCCGTGGGTGTAGCCGTGCTGGCGATA
>DATCXD010000587.1:0-3564 GCA_036566005.1 Micromonosporaceae bacterium
GCCGCCACCTCGCCGCCCCGCCAGCACCCGCAGCCGACGATCGCGGCCGTCGTGGCCTCGGCCGAGACCGTTCTCCCCGCCCCCGGACCGACGCCGGCGGCGAGCGCCGAGGAGACCGAGCGGATCCTCGCGTGGCTGGAACGGCCGGACACGCGACTGGTGTCGGCATCCGACGGTTGGGCCCTGCCGGCCGGCGGCGCCGCTCGCTACACACCGTTACTGCACAAGGCGGAAAGCCCAATCAGGCACTCGGTGTAACTCGTCCGTTCGGCCCTCAATAACCGTCCGCAAGTGGGGCAGTCGTCTCACTAGTCTGGAGACACACCACGCATTCCCCCGCACGCGGACCACCCGCGTCGATGGTTTGTCGCGCATCCTCGCTGCCGCGCCCGACCGTCGACCGATGTGTCGCGTCGCCCCGCCAGGGAGGTGTCCGACGGACCTCAACGCCCCGCCCACGTGGGCGCCCGCGACTGTGGCCCGTCCCGGTGGACTTCGCGTGGATCTCCCCGGCCGTACGTTGGATCGTTGGCATCCGCGACGATGGCAACTTCGCCTGCCACTACGGGAGAGCAGCGATCCCGTCGCCAGTCTCATCCGCGCGCATCGACGCGTGCACGCCCGAGGTGACGTCCGCCAGATCCGGTCCGCGTACCAGAAAGCGGCCGAAATGCACCGCGGCCAGATGCGCAAGAGCGGCGATGAATACATCACCCACCCGCTCGCCGTCGCCGAGATCCTGGCCGAACTCGGCATGGACACGACCACGCTGGTCGCCGCACTCCTACACGACACGGTCGAAGACACCAGCTACACGCTGCCCGCGCTGGAGTCCGACTTCGGCGCCGACGTGGCCCTGCTGGTCGACGGCGTGACAAAGTTCGACAAGGCGTTCTTCGGCGATACCGCCGAGGTCGAGACGGTCCGGAAGATGCTGGTCAAGGCCGGCCAGGACGTCCGCGTGTTGATCATCAAGCTGGCCGACCGGTTGCACAACATGCGTACGCTCGATGCCCGCTCCCCGGCGTCCCGCACCCGGATCGCGGGCGCAACGCTGGACGTGCTCGTGCCCCTGTGCGACCGCCTCGGCATCCAGGTGCTCAAACGCAGCCTCGAAGACACTGTCCTCTACGCGCTGGAACCGGAGGCGTTCGGCGAGATCGATGCGTACGTGGCCGGGCGATACCGGTTCACCCGTACGGTCGATCGAACCGTCGTCGCCAGCCGGAAGGCGCTCGCGGCCGCGCACATCAGCGCACACGTCGGCCCGCGACATCGGCACTATTACTCGATCTGGAAAGACACTCTCGCCCAGGGTCTGCCCGTGGATCATGACCTGCCGCGCATCGTGATCGTCGTCGACGGGCCGCAGACCGACTGCTACACGGCGCTCGGCACCCTTCATGCGATGTGGCGGCCCGTGCCGGGCCGATTCAAAGACTTCATCGCCTCGCCCAAGAACAACCTCTACCGGTCGCTGCACACCACTGTCCTCGGCCCGGGCGACCGCCCGGTCGAGGTGCTCATCCGCACCGAGGCGATGCACCACGCGGCCGAATTCGGCATCGCGGCCAACTTCCGGGACCCGCAGGCCGCCGCCCGGCTTGCACAGCCGGCGCGCGCCCAGCAGCTTGCCTGGTTGCGTCGGGTGCTCGACTGGCAGGAAACGGTCGACGACGCCGCCAAGTTCATCGACGCTTTGCGGTGCGAGATCGGCGAGCAGCAGATCCACGTGTTCACCGAGGCCGGGCAGGCGGTCCTGCTACCGGCGGGTGCGACGCCGGTCGACCTCGCCTACACGGTCGATCCGAATCTCGGTCACGCCTGCGTCGGCGCATCCATCAACGGTCGCCTGGCTCCCCTGTCCTCGGTGCTGGACGATGGCGACGTCGTGGAGATCATCACCCGTGGCAACTCGGGCCCGCTCGGCGGCGGACCGGGTCCGGCCCGCGAGTGGCTGGAGTTCGTACGGTCGCCGCAGGCGCGTCTCGAGATCAACCGCTGGTTCGAGACGCCCGAGCCGGTCGCGACGGTCGAGCAGCGCATGCGGCTCGGCCGGGCAACGATCGGCCTGGCGCTGCACGAGCAGGGTCGGCGGCTCGCGAACGAGCGCCCGTTGCGTGATCTGGCGTCGAATCTCGGCTACCCCAACGTCGGTGCGCTGCTCGTCGCGGTGGCCGACCATCGTTTACCCGCAGCCGAGGTGGCCAACCGGCTGGTCGCGATCGTCGACCGTCCAATCTGACGCAAAGGTCGATAGCCGTCCGGCGTCGCACGCATCCGTCCGGCGCCGGGCCGATAGGGTGTTGCCCCATGACCGTTCGTGCCCGGCTGCGCGCCGTTGCCTACCGGGCCGCGTACCGGCTACCCGGATCCGTACGCCGCCGGCTGGTCCGGATCGCCATGCCGACGTACATCATCGGAGCCGTTGTCCTCGTCCGCGACTCGGTGGCGCCGGAGCCCGGACGGATCCTGCTGATCCGGCAGCCGCCCGGGCACGGCTGGTCGATCCCGGGTGGTCTGATGGATCGGGGCGAGAACCCGATCGAAGCGGCCGCCCGGGAGCTGTACGAGGAGGTCGGCATCAAGGTTGAGGTCGAGGACCTGGTCGCACTGGCGCCGAGCGCTCTCGTTCACGTTCACGGACGTTGGGTCGACTGCGTTTTCGAGGCGCGCGTGCGACCGGACACGCCGATCACCGTCGACGGCGCTGAGGTGATCGAGGCGGCGTGGTACCGCCTCGATGCGCTGCCGCCGCTGACCGTTCCGACCGCGCGACTGCTCGGCCGGTACGGCATCGGCCCGTACGTCGACTACCCGGAGGCACTCATCTAGTGCCCGACATAGCGCCCGATCCGGGCCTCGCATCCGTCTCGGCGTCCGCATCCTCAGCCGCCCGGGCCGCAGCCGCAGGCCGGCCGGACGGGAGCGAGATCTGTGCGGTCGTGCTCGCCGCCGGCGAGGGTCGGCGGCTGCGCCCGCTGACTCGGGACACGCCGAAGGCGCTGTGTCCGGTCGGCAACGTACCGCTGCTGGATCGGGCGTTGGCGGCGGTCGCGTCGCTCGGGTTCGTCGGACCGGACGCGGTCGCGGTGAACGCCTGGTATCGGTCCGAGCAGGTCGTGCCGGCGGTCGGTTCGCGCGCCCACCTGTCTCGGGAGACCGGTGACGCGCCGCTCGGCAGTGGGGGTGGTCTCGGCGCGCTCAACGGGTGGATCGCGGGGCGCCACGTCCTGGTCGGCAACGCGGACGCCTATCTCGACGGCGGTGACCTGGCGCCGCTGCTCGACGAGTGGGCCGGCGACCACGTACGGATTCTGGGCGTGCCCGCCGGTCGCCACCGAGCCGAGTTCGGCCCGTACCGGTTCGCTGGGTTCAGCCTGCTCCCGGCCGGCCGGGTGGCCGCGTTGGCGGCGGAGCCCGGCGACCTCGTACGGGCCGTGTGGCGGCCGGCCGAGACGGCGGGTGAGCTGCGCGTGGTCGACTACGGCGGCACGTACATCGACACGGGGACGGCCGCGGACTATCTCGCCGCCAACCTGCACGAAGCACGTCGCGCGGCGG
>DATCXD010000058.1:0-8504 GCA_036566005.1 Micromonosporaceae bacterium
CCAACCGTCGCGGTGCAGCCGCCGTGCGATGGCGTAGCCGATGCCGATCTGCCGGCTGACGCCGGTGATCACCGCGGTCTTGGTCATGCGCCGGATTCTCACACGGCGGGCGCGACTGCACCGACTCGGGCACTCTGGGCGCCGCAGCGGCCGCGACTGCACGAGGCACTCTGCGCACGCTCGAGCTGTGTCGTTGCCGCCAGTCACCTCTCCGGCCGCACATAGCGCTCAACGAGCGCTCATGCGCTGGGCATTGTATAAGTCGAGTTCTTATAGCTGGAGTTATAAGGAGGGCGCCGATTTCTCGCCCGGAGTGCGAGCGGCGGCGTCCTCCGCCGACGATGTCGTGCGGATCGGGCTCGCTGACCTCTATACGCGGACGTAGCGAAGCAACAACGCGCTGTCCGCCGCGATCGCGTGATGCAGACGCATCGGCGTCGTGGGTGGAGCATCGGCACCGCGGTCACCGGCGATGATCCGATCCGCACCCGGCCCGGCCAGGCGCGGCGACAGCGTCAGGCACAGCTCGTCGACGAGGTCTGCGGCATAGAGGCTCGCGAACAAGTGCGGGCCGCCTTCGGACAAGAGCTGATCCAGCCCGTACGCCTCGCGCAGCTCACCGACGGCGCCGGCCAGGTCCACCTGGTCGACGCCGTGCACGATCACGTCGGCGACCTCCGCCAACGCCTTCCGCGGTGCGTCCCGAGCGCCTCCGTGCGTGACGACGATCGGGCGTACGGGTGCCTCGGTGAACACCGCGGCCGACGGGTCGAGGTCCAGCCGCGACGACACGATCACGAGTCGCGGGTGCGGTTGCAGCCCGTGGTCGATGCGCCACTGGCGCTGCTCGTCGTCGGACCGGAGGGCGTGGTAGTGCTCGGAGCGCACCGTGCCCGCTCCGACGATCAGACCGTCGCACAGCCGGCGAAGCAGGCCGAACACCTGCTTGTCGGCCGGGGTGCCGAGCGGCGCCGACTTGCCGTCCACGGTCGCCGCGCCGTCGACGCTGGCCACGAAATTCAGGCGTAGGGACGGGACCGCGCGATCGGGTGCGTACGCCGCCGTGAGAGCGTCGGTGTCCAGGGCCGGGCCGTCGTCGATCGCGAGTGCGCGCATCCGCCCATCACATCATTCGCCGGGCGCTCCCGTCGCCGGAGGTCGCGGTTCCGGCGGCCGATGTTGGCAGTCGCACCACGATCGACCTCGGCATTTGTCATGTCGCTTGTCGCGACACGCGCGGCAGATCACGAATTCAGCCTGCGCTCGGGCGCGCGGTGCGTCAAGAATGGGCGGCATCGAGGTTGTCACGCCCGAGGATGGGTACGGATGGCGCGGCAGATTTACTACCTGAAGATCACACTGGCGGATGTGACGCCGCCGGTGTGGCGACGTGTGGCCGTGCCCGGGGCATACACGCTCGATCGGGTGCACCGGGTGATCCAGCTCGCGATGGGCTGGCAGGACTGCCATCTGCACTCGTTCGACATCGGTACCGTGCAGTATGGCCAGCCGGACCCGGACGGTCTGCTGGACATGCGCGACGAGATCGACAGCCGCCTCGACGACGTGGTGGCCAAGGACGACCGGTTCGGCTATACGTACGACTTCGGTGACTGGTGGGAACATCAGGTGACGGTCGAGGACGTGCTGCTCGCCGACGCGGACGAGCGGTATCCGTGGTGCCTGGACGGCGCTGGCGCCTGCCCGCCCGAGGACGTCGGTGGCACGTACGGCTACGAGCGCTTCCTCGCCGCCATCGCCGAATACAGCCATCCCGAACACGCCGAGATCCGCGAATGGTACGGCCGCGATTTCGATCCGCGCGCCTTCGATCCGGACCGGGCGACGGCGCTGCTGCGGCGGATGGCATGAGCGACCGCGTCGTCTTTGTGCTGCCCGGCCGAGGGTACGGCGTCGAGGGCCCGGTGCTCTACTACCCGGCGATGACGGCCGTGCGCCGCCGCGCCGAACTGCGGCCGCACACCTGGAGCCGGCTGTACGGGCCGGTCGACGACCCGGTCGACTTCGTGTCGAGCGAGATCGGTCGGGCCATTGGTGAGATGGCGGCCGCCGGCATCCGGCCGCTCATCATCGCGAAGTCGCTCGGGGTGGCGGCCGCACCGATTGCGGCGCGGCTCGGCCTGCCGGCGATCTGGCTGACGCCGGTGCTCACCGCGCCGAGCGCGGTCGAGGGGATCCACGCCGGAACAGCACCGGCGCTGCTCGTCGGCGGGACGGCCGACCGATCGTGGGACGGGGAGGTGGCGCGCGGGTTGTCGCCGTACGTCTGTGAGATCCCCGGGGCCGACCACAGCCTGCTGGTCGACGGCCCGATCGGTCGATCGCTCGACGCCATGTCGACGCTCGTCAGCGCCGTCGAGGCATTCCTCGACGAGATCGGCTGGACCGCTGCCCGCAAATCCGGGGCGCTGTCGTCGCAGTAGGGCGGCGGCCGGGATGGCAACGACGCGAGTGACACCCCGACCCCGCTTTGGGATAGCGCTGTCCACCGATCGAGGGTGACAATCGCGGGCAGGGGCGGAAGCTGGCCCGCGCTAGCTGGCCGGAGGCGGAAACGGCCAGGCCCGGCGTCGGCGTGGTGCCGCCGGAGCGATCGGCGATGTGGAGGCGGCAATGACGGCGCTGGCGTACGTGAACGGGCCCTCGACCGTACCGCTGATCGGCCAGACGATCGGCGAGAATCTCGCGGCGACCGTGGCCGCGCACGGCGATCGAGATGCCTTGGTCGACTTCCCGACCGGCCGTCGCTGGACCTACCGCGAACTCGCCGCCGCCGTCGACGCCGTCGCGAGGGGCCTAATGTCGCTCGGCATCGACAAGGGCGACCGGGTGGGCATCTGGGCGCCGAACGTGCCGGAGTGGGTGCTGGTCCAGTTCGCCACCGCCCGGATTGGCGCGATTCTGGTCAACATCAACCCGGCGTACCGGAGCCACGAGTTGGCGTACGCGCTTAAGCAGTCCGGGATCCGTACGCTCGTGTCGGCCGAGTCCTTCAAGACGACTGACTACCGCGGCATGATCGACGAGGTCCGCGGCGACTGCCCCGATCTGGTCGACGTGGTATACATCGGCACCCCGTCGTGGGTGGCCATGGTGGCCGGCGGTGCGTCGACCGGCGCCGACATGGTCACCGAGCGCGAGGCGATGCTCGACTTCGACGACCCGATCAACATCCAGTACACGTCGGGCACGACCGGCTTTCCCAAGGGCGCGACGCTCTCGCACCACAACATCCTGAACAACGGCTATTTTGTCGCCCGGATGCAGAACTGGACCGAGCAGGATCGCGTCTGTATCCCGGTGCCGTTCTACCACTGCTTCGGCATGGTGATGGGCAACCTCGGCGCGGTGACGCAGGGGGCCTGCATCGTCATCCCAGGACCAGGATTCGATCCGGCCGCCACGCTCGACGCCGTCGTCGCGGAGCGCTGCACCGTGCTGTACGGCGTACCCACGATGTTCATCGCGGAGCTGGCCGATCCGACGTTCCGCGACCGTGATCTGTCCACCTTGCGCACCGGCGTGATGGCCGGGTCACCGTGCCCGGTCGAGGTCATGAAGCGGGTCATTGCCGAGATGGGAATGACCGGGGTGACGATCTGCTACGGGATGACCGAGACGTCGCCCGTGTCGACGCAGACCCGGCCCGACGACGACCTCGAACGTCGCGTCTCGACCGTCGGCGCCGTGCACCCGCACGCCGAGGTCAAGGTCGTCGACCCGGCCACCGGGCGTACGGTTCGGCGGGGCGAGACCGGTGAGTTTTGCACGCGGGGCTACAGCGTGATGCTCGGCTACTGGAACATGCCCGAGCGAACGGCCGAAGCGATCGACGCCGCGCGCTGGATGCACACCGGCGACCTGGCCGTGATGGACAACGACGGGTATCTGTCGATCGTCGGCCGCATCAAGGACATGGTCATCCGGGGCGGCGAGAACGTCTATCCGCGGGAGATCGAGGAGTTCCTCTACACGCATCCGGACATCGTCGACGCACAGGTCGTCGGTGTGCCCGACGAGCGATACGGCGAGGAGCTCGTGGTCTGGGTGCGGATGCGCGACGGAGCGCCGCCGCTGGATGCCGACGCCGTCCGCGCGTTCTGCACCGGTCGGCTCGCCCACTACAAGATCCCGCGGGACGTCAAGATCGTCGACGCGTTCCCGATGACGGTCACGGGCAAGATACGCAAGGTCGAGATGCGCGAGGTTTCCATCGCCGAACTCGGGCTCGGCTGAGCCGCTCGTCGCTCGTGGCGCCTGGCGCCTCCCGTTTGGCGCCTGGCGCCTCGCGTTGGCGCCTCCCGTTTGTACGGAAGTTGGCCGTCCCCGTCGCCGTTCCGCGCTCAAGTTCCGTACAGTTGCGGGCGCTCGGGGCGTGTGGCGCCCACGTTCCGTACAGTTGCGGCCGGTCGGGGTCGGGCGGCGCCCAACTTCCGTACAGTTGCGGCCGGTCTGAGGCCGCATCGACGGCGGCCGAGGGCGAACGATGTCGATCCGTCACCTGCGGGCCATTGACACGAGAGCGATCAGGGGAAACGCTCGTGGGAGCGCTCCCGAGCCGGTCGCGACGTGCCCGCGTCAGCACAGCGCCAGTAGCGGGGGTGAGCGTCACCGTTCGTACGGCGGCGAGAATGGCGAAGGCGATCGAAAAAGACGATCGAAGAAGGCGATCTAAGACGGCCGGCTTCGAGGAGGAGGCTCGATGATGAACCAGCGGCAACGATCGCCGCTGCGCCCGACGCTCGAAGAGGTCGCCGTCGCGGCCGGCGTCGGGCGGGGGACCGTATCGCGGGTGGTCAACGGCTCGCCGCAGGTCAGCCCGGCGGCGAAGGCAGCGGTGGAGCGGGCGATCGCCGACCTCGGCTACGTACCCAACCGCGCCGCCCGTGCCCTCGTCAGGCAACGGACCGATTCGGTGGCGCTGGTCATCTCCGAGTCGGAGGACCGGCTGTTCGGTGAGCCGTTTTTCGCCGGCATCATCCGTGGCATCTCCTCGATGCTGACGGAAACACCGCTGCAGCTGTGGCTCGCACTGGCCACGTCGCCGGAGGAACGCGTGCGGGTCCATCAACATCTGACGCCGCAGCACGTCGACGGCGTCCTGTTGCTCTCGTTGCATGCCGACGACCCGTTGCCGGCGATGCTGGCCGAGAAGGACGTGCCGGTCGTGTTGGGCGGCCGCTTCGCGCGGATGCTCGATGAGCCAGAGAAAGCCGGTGTGAGTTTCGTCGACGTCGACAACGTCGGCGGTGCGCGCTTGGCCACGAGCCACCTGGTCGGCAACGGCCGCCGACGGATCGCCACCATCACCGGACCACTTGACATGGGTGTCGGCATCGCGCGGTTGGCGGGCTACCGCGAGGCGCTCGTCGCCGCCGGGCTTGGGGTGAGCGAAGACCTTATCGTGTACGGCGACTTCAGCGAGGCCTCCGGCATGGTGGCGATGCGCGCGCTCCTCGCGGCTCACCCGGACGTCGACGCGGTGTTCGCGGCCTCCGACCCGATGGCCCTCGGCGTGTTGCGCGTGCTGCGAGAGTCCGGGCGGCGGGTCCCGGAGGACGTCGCCGTCGTGGGCTTCGACGATTCGGTGCTCGCGCGCCAGACGCAGCCGACTTTGACGAGCGTCCACCAGCCGGTGGAGGAGATGGGTCGGACGATGGCGAGGCTGCTGTACGACAAGATCAGCGGCGTCGAGCCGGCGCAGCCGTACGTCATCCTCGGCACTCATCTGGTCGAGCGCGACTCGGGCTGACCGGCCGACGGGACGGTCGACCGCGGGGACGGTCGACGGCGGGGACGGTCGACGGCGGGGAAGGTCGATGGCGAAAATTCGGCCTACCATCTACGGCGTGATCATCACGCGTTCGGCTGCCGGCTGACGCTGCCGCCGTCGACGCGCTCGACGCACGCTCCACTTCGCTCCCTCGGCCCGCGCCGAGCCGGATCGGGCGCGAATCGCGCCCCGGCTGAATGGGTCGCTAGCTGCCGTGTCGGCAGGAATCCGGGGCCGACCCGCAATCCCCTCACGACGCATGACGCGCCGTGTCCGGTTTCTTACTCCACCCCACTCCATGTGCGCTGAGCTGGGCATCTGTGGAGCAGCGTGCCGGCATTCGGCCGTTTTCTCGTTGACGGTGGAGCGAAGTGGAGTAGAGTGGTGCGCACTGGCGGAGATCACCGGGTCACGGGCCGTCATCAGTGAAGGGTTGGTTGACGTGAGGGGTGGGGTGCGATGTTCCTCGGCACCCACACGCCGCACCTCGACGACAAGGGCCGGCTGATCCTGCCGGCCAAGTTTCGGGACGAGCTTGCGGGAGGTGTCGTGATCACCAAAGGGCAGGAGCGCTGTCTCTACGTGTTCACCTCCGCCGAGTTCGGGCGCATCGCCGACCAACTCCATGAGCAACCGGTCACCCACAAGGCGGCGCGCGCCTACAGCCGGGTGTTCTTCGCGAGCGCGCACGACGAGGTGCCCGACCGGCAGGGTCGCGTCACGATCCCGGCACACCTGCGTGACTATGCCGGGCTGGGCCGCGAGTTGGTCGTGATCGGCGCGAGCAGTCGCGTCGAGGTCTGGGACCGGCAGTCCTGGGAGACCTACCTCGCGGAGAGTGAAGACGCGTTCTCCGACATCGAGGAGGGGGTGCTGCCGACCGGATTGTGACGGCCCCGGTTCTCGATCCCGGACTCAGTGTGCGATCTCGGGACCCGGTTTGCGATCTCGGGACCCGGTTTGCGATCTCGGGTTTCAGTGCGCGACCAGCGAGCCGTACGGCCAGATCTCCACCCGCGCTTTCGTTCCTGACACCTCTTCCCCGGTGCCAGGCACGCAGGAGCGGATGGGGATCTGACGGTACGGATCCCGGCCCGTCAACAGCCCACACACGCGACCCGTCGACCAGCCATCGATGGGTCGTGTTCCACCGCCGCGGGCACGCGGCCAGACGAGACAGCAGAGAGACGACCAATCGCACGCGGGTCCGCGACCCGCAGGCGGTGACGGATCGACCGACGCGCCACGAGGGGGGAGCGGCCCGGTCGACCGTCGCAATACGTTCGGTGACGAGGGCTTGGAACCGGGCGACCACCATCGAGGCTATCCACCGGCGCGACGGCTGTCCGTGCGCCTGTGCTGACGTATTTCACGGCCATGCTTGCGTCACCGACCGAACGACGCCGCGTACGTCGTCGATCAACGGGCGGCACGTGCCGCAGGGGGTGTTCACCATGCAGATCGGGCCGCCGATGGCACCGGGCGCCGCCGCGCCCGACCGCGGTCGGCCGACCCCCGGTGGACACGTCCCCGTGTTGCTCGACCGGGTCCTGGAACTCCTCGATCCGGCCCTGTCCCGACCAGCCGCGGATCGCGATGCCGTGCACGTCGACGCAACGCTGGGCCTCGGCGGCCACGCCGAAGCCGTACTGGCGGCCCATCCGCGGCTCGTGCTCATCGGACTCGATCGCGACACCGAAGCGTTGACGCGAGCTACCGATCGGCTCGCGCCGTACGCGTCGCGGACGCACCTCGTGCACGCCGTCTACGACGAGCTGCCCGGTGTCCTCGACCGGCTCGGCTTCGACGCGATCGACGGCGCGCTGTTCGACCTGGGTGTCTCGTCGCTGCAGCTCGACCGGCCCGAGCGCGGGTTCGCGTACGCGCAGGATGCCCCGCTGGACATGCGCATGGACCAGACCCGTGGCGTGACCGCGGAGCAGGTCGTCAACGAGTACGCCCCGGGCGAGCTGACCCGGATCCTTCGCGTGTACGGCGAGGAGCGCTTTGCGCCGCGGGTCGTGTCGGCCATCGTCCGGGAACGGGCCAAAGCGCGACTCGTCTCCTCGTCGCACCTCGCTGACCTGGTCCGGGACGCGATACCAGCGGCGGCGCGGCGGACCGGTGGCAACCCGGCGAAGCGTACGTTCCAGGCCCTGCGCATCGAGGTCAATGGCGAGCTGGCGGCGCTGGAAAGTGCGTTGCCGTTGGCCCTGGACGCGCTCGCGCCGGGCGGCCGGATGGTCGTCATGTCCTACCACTCGCTCGAGGACCGCATCGCGAAGGCGGCGATCGCCACTCGAACGCGCTCGACCGCCCCGGTCGACCTGCCGATTGCGCCGCCCGGAACTGAGCCGGAGTTTCGCGTCGTCACCCGCGGGGCCGAACGGCCGAGCGACGCGGAGGTGGCGGCCAATCCGCGCGCGGCCTCGGTGCGGGTCCGAGCCGCCGAACGCATCGACCGCGACCGGCCGACGCCGGGCGCTGCACGACGGGGACGGCGCGATCGTCCGGATCCGACCGACACGCGAAGCAGCCCGAGCGCCGCTGGCCCGAGCAGGACACGAGGCACCGGCGAGCCGCCCGGTACCAGCGACACGACCGGCGCCAGCAAAACGACCGGCACGAGCGACACGACCGGCACGAGCAACACGAGGGAGCGACGATGACTGCACAGCGCGGCCGTCCCACCCGGCCCGGCATGACCCAG
>DATCXD010000651.1:0-4139 GCA_036566005.1 Micromonosporaceae bacterium
CCGTCCACTCGGTGCACGGTGTCTGGGCCGACCAGGCGCCCGATCCGGCCGAGTCGATGCCGTCGACGCGGGCAGCGAATTCGGCCACCGCCCGCCGATGCAGTTCGGATGCGTCCATGCCCGACAGTGTGCGCGCCGACGGCCGCCGGTGCACCGGATCTGGTGCGCTCCGGCCGCGTCAGTCGCGCGCCGCCGACGATTTACTCTTCCAGGACATCGGACCCGGGAGGTCGACGCGCTGAGCACGGGTACGGGAGTTCCACGACCACTTGCCGATCTTGATGCTCCACGAGGACATCCCGCGGCGGCCGAAGTTCAAGTGCAACGGCCCCAGCCGGACGATCTTTCGAAACATCAACGGCATCGCAACCACTCTCCTTGTCCTGCCAGGTGTCCGCTCGGCGGGTATCCGGCCGTCGGGCGGCGCTCGCGCCACGAAGGCCACACGAGCACCGCGGGTATTCCCCGGACGCAGGCGTTCCAACCCGAAACCGATGCGTCGATCCATCGCGGCGCCGATTAGGCTGTGCCGGTGAGTACGACGAGCGCGCCGATCACGTACGAGGACGTCACCGAGCGGTATGAGCCGGTCATCGGTCTCGAGACACACGTGGAACTCGGCACCAACACGAAGATGTTCTGCGGCTGCCCGACGGATTTCGGGGCCGAGCCGAACACCCAGATCTGCCCCGTCTGCCTGGGTCTGCCGGGCTCCCTGCCGGTGGCCAACCGCGCCGCGATCGAGGCGACGATCCGGATCGGGCTCGCGATGAACTGCTCCATCGCGCCGTGGGGACGGTTCGCCCGCAAGAACTACTTCTACCCCGACATGCCGAAGAACTTCCAGATCAGCCAGTACGACGAGCCGCTGTGCATCGACGGGTTCCTCGACGTGGACGTGGACGGCCAGACCGTACGGGTCGGCATCGAACGCGTGCATCTGGAGGAGGACACCGGCAAGACGCTGCACATCGGCGGCTCGACCGGTCGCATCCACGGCGCGACCGAGTCGCTCGTCGACTACAACCGGGCCGGCATCCCGCTCGTCGAGGTGGTCACGAAGCCGGTCCCGGGCACGGGAGCGCTGGCGCCGATTGTCGCCCGGGCGTACGTGACCGAGCTACGGGACGTGATCCGTACGCTCGGCGTCTCCGACGTACGGATGGAGCAGGGCTCGCTGCGGTGTGACGTGAACACGTCGTTGAACCGGCCGGGCGAGCCGTGGGGCACCCGTACGGAAACGAAGAACGTCAACTCGCTCCGCAGCGTCGAGCGGGCCGTACGCAGCGAGATGATCCGGCAGGCCGGCGTGCTCGACGCCGGCGGCCGCGTGATCCAGGAGACACGACACTTCCACGAGGACACCGGGCGGACGACGTCCGGCCGCAGCAAGGAAGAGGCGACCGACTACCGCTACTTCCCGGAGCCCGATCTCGTCCCGCTCGCGCCCGATCCGGCGTGGGTAGCCGACTTGAAGGCGTCGCTGCCGGAACTGCCGCGCGACCGCAGGCGGCGGCTCCAGCACGATTGGGGACTGTCCGACCTCGACATGCAGTCGGTCACGAACGCCGGTGCGGTTGAGTTGATCGAGCAGACGGTCGCGGCCGGAGCGACGCCCGAGACCGCGCGCAAATGGTGGCTCGGCGAGCTTTCCCGACACGCCAACGCCACCGAGACGGAGCTTGCCGCGGTTGGCGTGACGCCGGCGGATGTCGCCGAGTTGCAGAAGCTGGTCGACGGCGGAAAGTTGACCGACAAGCTCGCACGGACGGTGCTCGACGGCGTGATCGCCGGCGAGGGCACGCCGACCGACGTGATGAAGGCGCGCGGGATCGAGGTCGTGTCCGACACGGGCGCGCTCACCGCAGCGATCGATGCCGCGATCGAGGCCAACCCGGACGTGGTCGCGAAGGTCCGCGGCGGCAACCTAAACGTGGCCGGCGTGCTGATCGGCGCGGTCATGAAGGCGACGAAGAACCAGGCGGACGCGAAGACGGTGCGGGCCATGATCATCTCGCGACTCACGTCGTAGGCGTCGCGGTCCTTCGGCCGGTGAACGGTTGGGGCGGGGCCGGCTTACCCACGGCGCAGCTGGCCTACTGGCCGCTGGGGGAGGATGTGCTGGGTGTGGGTAGTGGCGGGGCGGTCGGGGGAGTGTCGGCCGAGATCAGGTGCCGGTCGAGGGTCACCTGCGACTCACCCGTACCGCCGAGGGTGATCTGGTCGTACGCCTGAAGGACGTGCGACGTGTCGAAGTAGAGCACGGACATTTCCAACGGCGTCGGCGTTTCGCCCTGCAGCCCGCGCAGGCCGGCGCCGCCGGTCGATCCCTCGACCAGCATCAACGTCTTCTGCTCGCTGGCGGCCGGTGGCAGGTATTCGGTTTCTCGATGATGGAGATGACCGGCGAGCACCAGCGGCGCCGTGCCCGACAGCGGCGGCGCCGATGCCGGGTCGTGTACGAGCGCGATGTCGACCGGCGAACGATGCCCCCGGATCGTGTCCGCGAGAACCTCGCCCGATGCGAACACCGGGTCGGCGACCGAGTTCGGTTGCTTCTCGTTCTCGGTATCCTTGTCCGGCGTGAATCGCGGATCGCCGATGCCGGCGATCGTCAGGCCGTCGACGGTTGTCACCGAGTTCTCCAGCACGGTCGCGTTCTTCTGGCGGTCGACGGCCTGCGCCGTGACCTGTGAGTCGTGGTTGCCGCGGATGTAGACGTAGGGGACGCCGAGTTTGCCGATCGGATCGACAAACGACGACTCCATGGACGTACCCCAGTCGTTGATGTCGCCGGTGTCGATCACCACATTGATGTGGAACTGGGCCACCGCCGTCGAGATCACCGACCACGCGGCCGGGTTCAGGTGCAGGTCGGAGATGTGTAGCACGCGGATCGTGTCCGGACTCGGCCGAAAGACCGGCAGCGTACTCACGGTCGAGTAGAGCCGGCTCACGTTCGTCACCAGGCCCTGCAACTCGGCGCGATAGGCATCGAACTGGTTGGCGATCGCGCGCGCGTCGCCGATGACGGCCGGCGCGTTCGCGAGCAGGCCCTGGTAGCGCGGCTCCTCGATGGCCTGCGGGCGAAAGGACCCGAGAGCGATCGCGCCCGTGCCGAGCACGAGCGCGAGCGACAGGCCGCCACAGATCGCCACGGTCCGCATCCGGCGGAAGGCGAGGCCGGCGAGGAGCATCGAGCCGAGCGTGGCCACCGCCGCGCTCTGGATCAGCAGCCGCGACACACCGTCCTCGAGCTGCGGAAGCGCCGAGTCGCTGGCCTGCCGGACGCTCTGCGGATCCTGTAGGAATCGCCTCGCGCGCGCCTCGTCGAGGCTGTCCAGCCGGACGTTGAGCCGTCCGGGCCCGTTGTGCGTGGCGACCTGCAGCGAGCCGAGCGGCGGAATCTCCACGTTCGTGCCGCCGGACACCGATGGCTGCAGCGTGAAGGTCGCGCTGAACGGGCCGACGTCCTGATGCACATGGCCGACGAGGCGCAGCGCAACGCCCGTACCGACCAGCGTCACCGCGAGCACGGCCAGAGTCAGCCCCAGCCGCCGCAGTCCGATATGTCCGCGCCGGCCGCCGGCTCCGCTGGACTTGCGCTCCAGGCGTGCACGGGTACGGGTGGCCGCCCGCGCGCGTCGGCGATCAGCCGCCGTACGCGCCCACGCGATCAGGCGCCCGTGCTTCCCAGCCATCCGACAATCATCCCCGCCATCACATCAACCATTCGCCCATTCCTACCCGCATCGGCGGTTCGCGATCGTTACCCGCGCCACACCCCCGCAAACGAGGTGTCAGGATTTGCCCGCCCCCGCATCGGCGATGACGACCTGGATGATCTGGTCGTCATCGGGCGACGGCGTCCCGTGCCCATCGGTGTTCGATGTCATGATCCACAGCGATCCGTCCGGCGCGGCGACCACCGTCCGGAGCCGGCCGAAACTCTTCGCGAGGCTCGCCTGCGGCGCGCCGAAGACCGCGCCGTTCGAGGTCACCTGCATCAGCCATACGCGCTCACCGGTCAGGCACGCGGTGGCGAGAATGTGCTGCACCAACGCGACGCCGGCGCAGCCGGCCTGGGCGGCCGGGAGCGTCTGGATCGGCGGGATGGCCGACTCACTCGCCGATCCGGC
>DATCXD010000666.1:0-3111 GCA_036566005.1 Micromonosporaceae bacterium
CTGAACCCGCCGCTGCAGGACCCGCTGCTGGACCCGCCGGTGCTGAGCCCTCGGCGATCGGGCCGCCCGTTCTGAGCCCGCCGCTGCAGGACCCGCCGCAGCTGAGCCCACCGATTCGGGCTGACCGCATCTGAGCCCGCCGCTACGGCATTCGCCGCGCCGGGCGAGCGATCCGACGACAGACGCGAACGCTCGCAGCGGGAGGTCATTCCGGCGCATGGCAGACCGCTTCGACGTTGTTTCCGTCCGGATCGCGGACGAACGCGCCGTAGTAGGTCGGGTGATATTCGGGCCAGACCCGCGGCTCGTGAAGGATCTCGGCGCCGAACTCGGCCGCGGCATCGAAAAATGCCCGGACCGCTCGTCGCGTCGGAGCGGTGAACGAAACGTGGCATTCGCGGGCCGGTTCCATGGTCGTCGCGGCGCCGATCCAGAACTCCGGTCTCTCGATCCCGTAGCCGATGACGTCACCGAAATCGAGAATCCGCGTGCCGCCGACGGGGGCGAGTACGGCGTCGTAGAACGCCGTACTCGCGACGATGTCGTCGCACTGCAGAGACAGATGATCGATCATGCGGACAGCGTCCCAGCCGTGCCCAGTCGCTGTCGGCGCCACGCCGTTCAAGCTCCCGGCCGCCTTCCGAGGTGGCACGAGTCACTCGGAAGAGCTGCAGTCGACCGGTCGCCGACCCACCGATGCTGACCGCGCGATCGCTAACCCATCGCGACCTTGCACAGCCCGGCGAACTCGACGGCGAGTCGATCGAGCGTGTAGTGCGCGTTCAGACCGCTGGGATTCGGCAGGATCCACACACTGGTGTCGCCGATCGGGTCGGGCTGTGGACCGACGACGGCGTGACGGCGACGGAACGCCGACCGGTAGGCCGTGACACCGAGTACCGCGAGCCACGCCGGCCGTAGCCGCTCGACCTTGTGCGCCACCAGGTCGGCCCCAGCACCGAGCTCCGCTGCCGTCAACTCGTCGGCCCGAGCCGTGCCGCGCTCGACCAGGTTGGTGATGCCCAGCCCGTACGTGAGCATCGACTCCTGTTCGGCCGGATCGAGTTGGCGTGGCGTAAAGCCACCACGATGCAGCGCCGGCCAGAATCGGTTGCCCGGCCGGGCGAAATGATGGGCCGTCGCCGCCGACCACAGGCCCGGATTGATGCCGCAGAAAACGACCGCAAGGCCGGGTGCGAGTACGTCCGGGATGGCTCGGCCGTGCGCGGCGAGGAGATCCGCCTTCGTCGGGCGGCCAAGTCGAGCGACCGGCAATCCCGCGACCGCATCCGTCGCCGTATCCGTCATCAGTTCCGTCATCCATCCTCCGGGGCGAGCGCCGCCAACAACTTGCCCAACGCCGTCTGCGCTGTCGCCGAGACGTACGGACCGACGGCCACGAGCGACGCGATAAGTGCGACTACCTCGCCCGGTGTGAGTGTCATCGGCGGCAACGATGCCCGGGTATTGATGCGGTAGCCACCGCCTGGACCGCGACGCACCTGGACCGGAACGCCGGCTTCGGTGAGGCGAGCGAGGTCCCGTTCGACCGTACGCACGGTCGTACCGGTGCGCAGCGCCAGGTCGGCGCCCCGCACGAACCTCGGCGCCCGGGCACGTAACTCCTCGATCAATGCATGTTGGCGCTCGACGATCGGGATCGCCTGGTGCAACTGCACCATCCCGGGAATGCTCGCCGCGCCGACCAGCCGCCTCGGCCCGCGACGTCGCACCGGCCAGTTGACCGTGCTCGCGACCTCCACGGACCCGGAAAGGTCATCTGCTTCGACAGCCACCAGAGTTCCCGTCGTCGAAATTGCCTCGAATAGCCGACATGGCGCAGTCGGGCACCTGATCATACGGTCAGTTTCAGGACCATCGAGGTCTGCTCCCGCCGGCGACGGTCGGTGGAGTGCGCGGAGACGTCCAGCGCGGCGACCTGTTCCACCGACATCAGGAGCCGTCACCCGTGAGCATCGAATCGAACATCGACATATCCGCTACCAAGCACGAAACCACCGCGCTGACCCGCACCGGCGACGATGACCGGCGACGCCGGGACTTCAACCGGCTCTGGCTGGGCCAGAGCATCTCGGCTTTCGGCACTCAGGTCACCACACTGGCATTGCCGTTGACCGCGGTGCTTTATCTGCACGCCACCGCCACCCAGATCGGCCTCCTCGGTGCGGCGCGCGAGCTTCCCGTCCTCGGTCTGATGCTGTTCTTCGGCGTTGTCGTTGACCGGATGCGCCGTCGACCGCTGATGATCGGTGCGGACCTCGGACGAGCGGTCGCGATCGGCACCGTACCGATCCTCGCCTGGCTCGGCTATCTGCACATGTCCGAGCTGTATCTCGTCGCGTTGGTCGTCGGTTGTCTCGCGGTTGTCTTCAGCCTCGCCTACCAGGCGTATCTGCCAACGCTTGTGGGACCGGATCGCCTGCTGGCCGGCAACAGCCGCCTCCAGTCGACCCAGTCGCTGTCCGACGTGGCCGGACCCGGACTGGCCGGACTCTTGGTACAGCTGGTCCGAGCGCCGTTCGCGTTGCTCGCCGACGCACTGTCGTTCCTCGTGTCGGCGTGGAGCGTCGCGGTCATCCGTACCCCCGAACCGGCCGTGGAGCACGAACCCGCAGCGGCCGACGGCGGTCTTGCCCGGCGAGTGTTCGCTGACATCCTCGACGGCCTCCGGTTCACCATCACGCACGCGCTGCTGCGATCGATAGCCGGCGCGGCCGCGGTCTTCAACGTCTTCGCGAGCATCATGTTGACGATCTTCGTCGTCTACGCGGCACGCGTTTCACACATGTCCGCGAGCGAGATCGGCGCGGTATTCGCCGGCTTCGGAGTCGGCGGCCTGGTCGCGGCCACGCTGTTGGACCGTGCGCTCAGCCGCGTCGGGCCCGGGCGTCTCCTGCTCGGCGGGTACGTCATCGGCGCGGCCGCGATCGTCTCGCTGCCCTTCGTCGGCGGCTCGGCGACGACCCGGACGATCATCTTCGCCGCGGTCTTCTTCATCGCCGGGTGTGCCATCGTGGCCGCGAACATCGTCGAGATGACGATCCGGCAGGCCGCGACGCCCAATGCCGTCCAGGGCCGGGTCGCCGCCGG
>DATCXD010000684.1:0-4005 GCA_036566005.1 Micromonosporaceae bacterium
TGCCGAAGGCGCGGCCCGCCGTCGTACGTTCGTGCAGCGAGCCGGCCGTGGCGTGGGCCGATCCCAGCACCGGCCACAGTCCGAAGACGCGGTAGTCCGCCAGCAGCACTTCCACGCGGCGGGCCGCGAAGTGCTCCGTCACGTACCGCTCCGCGACGTCCGCGACCTGGTCGGGCTTGGCGCGGCGCAGGAGTGGACCGATCGCGGGCACGTCGAACACCCGGGCTCCCTCCGGCTCAGTCGACCGTTACGGGGCATCGAAGCAGCCGAATCGCTGTGCCGGCCCGTCAAACCCGTGCCTTGAGGCAAATAATGATAGGCGCCAGCGACCCGCGGCGGAAATCGATCGGCTCGCGCAGGACACCCGGTGCGGCACGATATCGCGGATCGCTGTCGGCGCAGCGCACGCGGCGCGGTCGTGGCACCATATCGCGGATCGTTGCCGGCGCGGCGCGCGGCTAGAGTGCGCTCATGAGCGCCTTGATCGTGTGCGTGTGGGTCCTGGCCGGGGTCTGCCTGGCCGTTTGGGTGACATCGCTCGCCACACACGAACACTCGTGGGTGGACCGGATCTGGTCGATCATTCCGGTGGCGTACGTTGCGATCTTCGCAGCAAGAGCCGACTTTTATGACGTACGCCTGGACCTCATGCTCGGTCTGGTCGTGCTGTGGGGCGTCCGGCTGACGTACAACTTCGCCCGGAAAGGCGGCTACGCGCCCGGTGGCGAGGACTACCGCTGGGCGGTGCTCCGCGGGCGAATGCCGCGCTGGCAGTTCCAGCTGTTCAACCTGTTCTTCATTACGATTTACCAGAACGTCCTCCTACTGCTCATCACGTTGCCGGCGTACACGGCGCTGCGGCACCGCGGCAACGTCGGCGTGCTCGACATCGTCGCCGTCGCGGTGTTCCTCGGCTGCCTGGTCGGTGAGACCGTCGCCGATCAGCAGCAATGGACGTTCCAGACCTGGAAGCGGGACGAGATCGCGGCCGGCCACGACCCGCACCCGCGCTTCGTGCAGACCGGACTGTTCCAGTACTCGCGGCATCCGAACTTTTTCTTCGAGCAGGCCCAATGGTGGGTGATCTTCGCATTCGGCGCGATCGCCGCCGGCTCGGTAACACAGTGGACGGTCGCCGGCGCTGTCCTTCTCACTCTGCTCTTCGTTGGCTCGACGCGCTTCACCGAAAGCATCTCGCTGTCGCGCTACCGCGAGTACGCCGATTACCAGGACACCACGTCGGCCGTCATCCCGTGGTTTCCGAAAGGCGCCCCGGACGAAGCGACCAAGCCGGCCTGAACCGCACGCCATCCGATGGAACGAGTTCGCTGTTTGACATGTGACTGCGTCATACATACGTTGAAGCGATGACGAAGCTGACGACGAAACTCGAGATCAAGTCCTGGGACGAGCAGCCCTACCGGGAGTTCGACGACGGTCGCAAGTTCACGAAGGCTGACGTCACGCTGGTCGGGACGGGCGACGGCATCGTGACCGGGTCGTTCGAGTCGATCATGTTCTACCGCACCGACGGCACGGCCTCCTACGTCACCGTGATGCAGCTGTCCGGCTCGCTCGATGGCCGGTCCGGCGACTTCGTGCTGCGGGGCAACGGCTCATTCGACGGCACGTCGGCGCGCGGCGAGATGGAGATCGTGCCCGGATCCGGATCGGGCGGATTCGCGGGCATCACCGGTACGGCCACGAGTGTGTCGACCCACGAGGACTACCCGCACATGCCGCTCGAGATCACGTACTCACTTGGCTGATTCACGGTGCTCGCCGGGCTCGTCGGGTTCGCCGCGCCCCTCAGCCTCGGCGGGTTCGGCGCGCTCGTCGGGTTCCTCGGGCGGCCAGGCAACTGCCCACCAGGCCAACGTGCTCGGCGCGCTCGCGCTGGCCGTTGCCGACCAGGCCGCACACGCCGTGGTCACGGCGACCGGTCAGTCGGTAACCGCGGCCGCGGCCCTGTCGGCGCTGTCCGAATTCCTCGACCGGCCGACGCTGGACCAGATCCGGCGCGTCCTCGGGCTCACGCCGTCTGGTGCCGTACGGCTGATCGACCGGCTCGCCGACGCCGGCCTGGTCACGCGCGGGCCGGGTACGGATGGCCGTACCCGCTCCGTGATGTTGACCGACGCCGGGCGACGCGCGGCCGAAGCCGGCGCGGCCGCACGCATGGCGTACCTACGCGACAGCCTCGCGACGCTGACCGCGGCCGAACGCGAGACGCTCGATCATCTGCTCGGCCGGGTAATGGCCGCCGTCGTCGACCGCAAGGACGGCGGGACATGGATCTGCCGGCAATGTGATCTCGCAGGATGCGAGCGGTCGTCCGGGCGCTGCCCGGCGATGAACGCCGCCGCGGCCAAGTACGCACCGCCGGCCTGAGCGGTACGGCGGCCCGTAGCACCCGCAGCGGCCGGGTCACGCCTGCGCGCCGAGGGCCGGTGGGTCACGCCTACGCGTCGAGGTATGCCTTCGAGACGCGTTTGGGCGCTTGCTCGATCCACGCCTCGACGATCAGTTCTTCCAGCTCCGGCACCCCGATGCGGTCGAGCCGCACGAGGATCGCCGGATAGCCGTCGAAGTGCGGAGTCGTGAAGTAGACATCCGGGTCGTCGGCGATCAACGCTTCCTTCGCTCCCACATCGGGCACGCGTGCGCCGAGGATCGGACCGTCCGGTGCCGAGTCGCCGAGCGCGGCCAGATCGCCTTTGCGAAGCGGCCGCTCCCACACGAAGCCCTTGTCCTTCACCCGCCAGTCGCGCAGCCTGTCGCGGCCCTGCCGCTCGAACGTCTCCGGCAGGCCGAGCGCGATCGCCCGTACGTCATCCCAGGTTGCCATGGCGTCTAAACCTACGACGTCCGGCCGGTGCGCGCACGGCCACGGCGCTATCCGGTCGGCTCGCCCCCGTCCGTCGGCGCGTCGCGGGCGTATCGTCGGGCGATGACCCGGGCACTTTCCGGTACGGTGCCGGTCGGGTTGCTCGCCCACCTGCGCCGGGCGCGCGACCACATGGACCGCCAGTATCAGACCGAGCTCGACCTCGACCAGTTGGCCCGCGTCGCCGGCGTCTCGAAGTATCACTTCGCCCGGTGTTTCGAAGCGACGTACGGCGAGACGCCGATGCGCTACCTGACCCGTCGCCGTATCGAGCGCGCGCAGGACCTGTTGCGGGCCGCGAATCTGACCGTGACCGAGATCTGCGTGCTCGTCGGGTTTTCGAGCCTCGGATCGTTCTCGACACGGTTCACGAAGCTCGTCGGTGAGACGCCGACGGCATATCGCAATCGCTGGGCCGCGCGAGGTGGACCGCACGTGCCCGGCTGCTACCTGTTCATGCGCGGCGTGTGGGATCACGACGGCACGACCGGCCGGCGTGTCCGCGCTCCCGACGTCGCCGATCCCGCCACGAGCGAGTGAGCGCGCCGTGCGAGCCAGCAATCTGAAAGAAGCCCGGCGGCCGGCCGTACGCCTACCGTGAGAGTCATGATTACTAACGTTTCGCTCGTCACGGTCTACTGCCTCGATCAAGACGAGGCTCGGGACTTCTACGTGAACACGCTCGGCTTCGTGCCGAACACCGACGCCACCATGGGCGAGGACTTCCGCTGGGTCAGCATCAACCATCCGAACCAGCCGGAACTCCAGGTCACTCTTATGCGGCCCGGGCCGCCACTCGACCCGGAGTTCGCGGCCCAGATCCGCGAGCAGCTCGAAAAAGGGCAGATGGGCGGCCTCGGGCTGAAGGTCGACGACTGCCACAAGACGTACGAGGAGCTGACCGCGAAGGGCGTCACGTTCCTGCAGCCGCCGTCGGACCGCCCGTACGGCGTCGAGGCGGTCATGCGCGACAACTCCGGCAACTGGCTCGTCCTGGTCGAGCCGCGAGAATTCGATCCGGCCGAACTCGCCAATTTCGAGTCCTGACGGCTGGACGCCCGCTACGAAGCGGTGCGGCGCGCGCGGGCCTGGTCGATGGCGTCGGACAGCCGCTGCTC
>DATCXD010000066.1:0-3191 GCA_036566005.1 Micromonosporaceae bacterium
GCGTCCGCAGCCGTACGTCGATGACGACGGTCGACGGCAGGTGCCGCGACACGTCGGCGTGCGCGACACCCACCAGGCCCTCGACGCGACGCGCGACCGCGTCGGTATCGACGCCGAGGAACGGTTCACCCGCTCGCACCCCGGCGGCCGTGCGGATGTCGGTCGCGCTGACGAATCCGGCCCCCCGTACCTCGACGTGCGAGACGCCCAGCAGCGATGTGCTAAAGCCGACATAGCCGAGCCCGGTTACGACGACGAGCACGGCCGCGATCACCATCAGCGGCCGGACGCTGCGCCAGCGGCGAGCCCGCGCGCGCGCATTGAACCGGCGCACCGATGGTGGGATCGCCGTGGCGGTGGCACGAACCAGCCGCCAGCGTCGGGTGCCCGGATCGATCACCGCCGTCGCCTCAGGCGATCGGTTCCGACGTTGTTTCGGCGGCGTGCCGCGGCGCGTACGGCCGGGCCTGTTCTGGGGACGATCCGCCGCTATCGTTCGGTCCGTCGTCACCGGGGCCGTACCCCTCCGGCCCCGGGCCGTCGTCGTTGCCCGGGCCGTCGCCGCCGGCCCGCTCGGCAAGCGCGGCGACGAGCTGATCGCCGATCAACGAGATCGGCGGCGCGCCCATCGTCACCACGACGTCACCACGGCGCGCTCGGCGCAGGACCTCGCGCGGCACGTCGTCCCAGATCGGCACGAAGACTTTGTGCCGGGAGGCGAGGTCGACGGCGGCGGTCAGCGCGACGCCGCCCTCCCCCGGGCCGCGATGCTCGCCGGGACCGAACACCTCCAGGATCACGGCCTGGTCGGCGATCGCGAGCGCGGTGGCAATCTCCGCCTGGAAGTCGCGCGTGCGATACATCCGGTACGGCTGGAAAACGACGATCAGCTGCCCGTCGCCGGCGACGTCCCGCAGCGTCTCCAGCGCGGCAGTCATCGAGGTCGGGTGGTAGGCGTACTCGTCGAAGACCCGTACGCCACCGGCGGTGCCCTTGAGTTCGAAGCGGCGCCGTACGCCCGGGAAGCCGGCCAACGCCTCGACGATCAGGTCGATGTCCACGCCCAGCTTCGCCGCCGTCAACACGGCCGCGGCCGAGTTCAGGGCCAGGTAGCGACCGGGCACCGGCAACGTGATCTCACCGAGCGGCTCACCGTCGAGGGTGGCCAGGAAGCGGGTGCCGGTGCCGGCCGTGACCAACTCGGTCAACCGCAGGTTCGCGTCGGGCGCCTCGCCGTACGTGTAGACGGTCTGCCCGGCCGCACGCGCCCGCGTTGTCAGCTCCCGGGTGCGCGGGTCGTCGGCGCACGTGACGACGAAGCCGTCGGCCGCGGTGAGCGCAGCGAACTCGGCGAACGCGTCGCGCAAGCCGGCCAGGTCGCCGTACGTGTTCAGATGGTCGGCGTCGATGTTCGTGATGATCGCAACGTACGGCCGGTAACGCAGGAACGACCGGTCGCTCTCGTCCGCTTCGACGACGAACAGCTCGCCGGTGCCGTGGTGGCCGTTCGAGCCGGCCTCGGAAATCTCGCCACCGATCACGAACGACGGGTCGAGGCTCGCGTGCTGCAACACCCATGTGGTCATTGACGTGGTGGTCGTCTTGCCGTGCGTACCAGCGACCGCGATCGCGCGCCGGCCGGTCATCGCGGCCGCGAGCGCCTCGGATCGGTGCAGCACGCGCAGACCGCGCCGGCGGGCCTCGACGATCTCCAAATGGTCGGCCGGAATCGCGGTCGAGTAGACGACGGTGTCGACGCCGTCGAGATTCGACGCTTGATGCGTCATGTGGATCGTGCCGCCCAGCGCCCGCAGGCCGGCGAGCGTCGGCCACTCGCGCAACTCGCTGCCGGTGACCGGGATGCCGCGGGTGAGCAGCAGCCGGGCCAGGCCGCCCATGCCGACCCCGCCGATGCCGATCAAGTGGACCGTGCCCAGATCCTCGGCCATGAGCGTGTCCGCCTTCATACCCCCACCAACGTCATCGTGCCATCATCCCTCTGCCATTGAGTTTCTCTGACATTGCCCACATGGCCGGCGCGTCAGCGCGAAGGCCCTGCGGAGCAGCAGCGCGAAGGCCCTGCGATAGCAGCCACCAGGCCGGCGCGTCAGCGCGAAGGCCCTGCGAAGCAGTCAACGCGAAGGCCCCGCGGCAGCGGCTTCGTACATGAACGACCGCAGCGCCTCGTCGCCGTCGCGGCGGCCGTACGACGCCGCACCCGAACTCATCTTCGCCAGCGCCACCCGATCGTGCGCCAAGCCGATGATGTTCGCTTCGATCCACGCCGAGGTGAGTTCGCTGTTGTCGACGATGATTCCACCACCGCGCTCGACAAGCGGCAGCGCGTTTCGTCGCTGTTCACCGTTTCCGTACGGCAACGGCACATAGATGGCGGGCATACCGACCGCCGCCGTCTCCGCGCATGTCATCGCGCCGCCGCGACACAACGTGAGGTCGGCCGCGGCGTAGCCCAACTCCATCTCGTCGATGAACTTCACCGTCACGTACGGCGACGGCAGATCGGTCGGGATCTCCACCCACTCGTTGCGCGCACCGATCACGTGCAGCACCTGGATGCCGGCGGACGTGATCGCCTTGGCCGCACCGGCCATCGCCAGGTTGATCGCGCGGGCACCCTGCGACGCCCCGAACACGAACAGTGTCGGCAGGTGCGGGTGCAGCCCGAAGTGCGCGCGTGCCTCCTGCTGCCGCGCCTGCCGGTGCAGCGTCGAGATCGAGGTGCGCAGCGGCACCCCGGTCACCCGGGCCTGCCGCAGCGACTCGACCTGCTCGACCTGGTACGGGAAGCCGACGGCCACGTTCTTGGTGAACCGCATGCCCATCTTGTTGGCCACACCCGGCGGCACGTTCACTTCGTGGATCACGGTCGGCGTGTGTCGCCGCCACGCCGCGAGGTAACCGGGCACCGACACGTACCCGCCGAAGCCGACCACGACATCGGCCGCCACCTCGTCCATCACCTTGCGCGCGGCGCGCGTCGACCGCACCATCCGGTCGGGCGTCCGGACGAGATTCATATTGAGCGAGCGCGGCAGCTGGAACGCCGGCACCAGCCGCAGGTCATAGCCTCGCGGCGGGATGATCTCGTTCTCCAGGCCGCGCGGCGTGCCGAGGCAGGTGATCCGCAGTGAGGGGTCGTGGCGGCGCAGGCAGTCGGCGAAGGCCAGCAG
>DATCXD010000005.1:0-2493 GCA_036566005.1 Micromonosporaceae bacterium
GCGAGCCGCACCCGGCCGCCCGCGTTGCTGAACGCCGTGGCCGACGACCTCGGCGCGGAACTGGTGCCGATGGGCTCGGCCGGCGCCAAGATCGCGGCGGTCATCTCCGGTGATGTCGACGCATATATCCACGCCGGGGGCCAGCACGAGTGGGACTCCGCGGCACCGGTCGGCGTGGCGCTGGCCACAGGTCTGCATGCGTCGCGCATTGATGGCTCACCATTGGAATACAATCGCGCCGACCCCGTGCTGCCCGACCTCATCGTCTGCCGGAAAGATCTGGCTAACCGGCTTCTCGAAGCCATCTCACGGGCTGGTTGAGGGGCTGCGCCGGCCAGTAGTCCCAGCGTGTTCATGAGATAGGGTGCAGCGATGGATCAGCCGGCCCACTACCGGGTTTCCCATCTGGACGCTCTCGAAGCTGAGAGCGTCTTCGTTATGCGAGAGGTGGTCGCCGAATTCGAGCGGCCCGTTCTGCTGTTCTCCGGCGGCAAGGACTCGATCGTCATGCTGCGGTTGGCCGAGAAGGCGTTCGCGCCGGGGCGCATACCGTTCCCGGTGCTGCACGTCGACACCGGCCACAACTTTGCCGAGGTCCTCGAGTTTCGCGACCGCCGCGTCGACCAACTCGGGGTGACCCTGCACGTGGCGTCGGTCCAGGACGCGATCGACGCCGGCACGATCCGCGAGGCGCCCGACGGCACCCGCAACCGCATCCAGATTCCGGTGCTGTTGGACGCCATCGAAAAGGGCCGATTCGACGCGCTCTTCGGCGGCGCTCGGCGTGACGAAGAAAAGGCACGGGCGAAGGAGCGCGTCTTCTCCTTCCGCGACGAGTTCGGCCAGTGGGACCCGAAGAACCAGCGGCCCGAACTGTGGTCGCTCTACAACGGCCGGGTGCACCCGGGCGAGTCCATCCGCGTCTTTCCGTTGTCCAACTGGACCGAGTTGGACGTCTGGCACTACATCGGCCGCGAGCGCATCGAACTGCCGGCGATCTATTTCGCGCACAAGCGCGAGGTCGTCGACCGGGCCGGAATGCTCTACGCGGTCAACGAGTTCCTACCGATGCGCGCCGGCGAGGAGTCGTTCACCGAGCAGGTGCGGTATCGCACGGTGGGCGACGCGTCGTGCACGGCCGCGGTCCGCTCCGACGCGGACACGATCGGCAAGGTGATCGCCGAGATCGCCGCCACCCGCATCACCGAGCGCGGCGCGACCCGCGGCGACGACAGGCTCAGTGAGGCCGCCATGGAAGACCGCAAGCGGGAGGGTTACTTCTAAATGTCCGACACGAGCGTGTTGGGCGGCACCGTCGCGCCCGTCGATCCACTGCGCGGCATGGACCTCCTGCGGTTCGCGACCGCTGGTTCGGTCGACGACGGCAAGTCGACACTTATCGGCCGGCTGCTGTACGACACCAAGACGATCTTCGAGGATCAGCTCGCCGCGGTCGAAGCCGTGTCCGCGTCGCGTGGCGACGAATACACGAACCTGGCGCTGCTCACCGACGGCCTGCGCGCCGAACGGGAGCAGGGCATCACGATCGATGTTGCGTACCGCTACTTCGCCACTCCGCGGCGGAAGTTCATCATCGCCGACACGCCGGGGCACATCCAGTACACCCGGAACATGGTCACCGGCGCCTCCACGGCCGACCTGGCGCTGATCCTGGTCGACGCGCGCAAGGGCCTGGTCGAGCAGTCGCGGCGCCACGCGTTCCTGTGTTCGCTGCTGCGGGTGCCGCACCTCGTGCTGTGCGTCAACAAGATGGACCTTGTCGACTACTCGCAATCGTTGTTCGAGGACATCGCGGGCGAGTTCACCGACTTCGCCGCGAAGCTCGAGGCGCCGGACCTCTCCGTCATCCCGATCTCCGCGCTGCACGGCGACAACATCGTCTCGCGCGCGGCGACTATGCCCTGGTATCAAGGGCCGTCGCTCCTACATCACCTGGAGCACGTACACATCGGGTCGGACCGCAACCTCGTGGACGTACGGTTCCCGGTGCAGTACGTGATCCGGCCGCAGTCGTCCAGGATCACTGACTACCGCGGATACGCCGGTCAGGTGGCGTCCGGTGTGTTGAAGCCGGGCGACGAGGTGACAGTGCTGCCTTCCGGGTTCACCAGCACGATCGCCGCGATCGACACCGCCGACGGTCCGGTCACCGAGGCATTCCCGCCGATGTCGGTGACCGTACGACTGGCCGACGAGATCGACATCTCGCGCGGTGACATGATCTGCCGGCCGCACAACCAGCCGGCCGTCGCGCAGGACATCGAAGCGATGATCTGCTGGATGGACGAAACGCGACCGATGTCGATCGGCGGCAAGTATGCGATCAAGCACACGACCCGGTCGGCCCGGGCGGTCGTCCGCGCCTTGAATTACCGCCTCGACGTCAACACGCTGCACCGGGACGAGGCGGCCACCGAACTGCGCCTGAACGAGATCGGTCGGGTCCGGCTGCGCACGACCGTGCCGCTGCTG
>DATCXD010000034.1:0-2234 GCA_036566005.1 Micromonosporaceae bacterium
ACCATTGAGGGTACGGACGGTCTGACGCGCGAGCCGGCGCATGTGATCACCGTGTCGTTGCCGCGCGGCGGCGGAAGTACTCGGCACCGGAACGACGGCCACCGGCGAACCCGGCGGATGACCCAGCCGTATGGCACAGGCCGCCACCCCGCGCGCGAGATGTACGGCCAACGGCCGAGCCAGCCGATGCCGCCCGCGATCCTTGTACGCCAGGATGAGCTCGCGCAGCACGCCGTCGTAGGGGCCGAGCGCGACACAGGTCGGAAGGCCGTACGGCGTCGGGGTCGGCGCAGTCTCGTACGGCATGAGACCGGCCAACTCAGCGGCACAGTCGCCACACACGCCGCCGGTCATGGTCGCCGCGACGCCGCACCCCGCGCAGTCGCAGGGCAGCACCAGGTCGGCCAACGCACCCAAGGTCGCGCCGATGCTCCCGGCCACGAACGTCAATCCTGGAAGAACGGCGCGGACAAGTTCTTCTGGCTGGCCGGCACCGCGCGCTGCGCTGTGCGGCCGGCGATGACGGTCGTTCCCTTCGCCGTCGCGACCTGCACCATCACCTCGTCGAAGCCGAGTTGGGCCAGCGGATCGTACGAATATGCGGCGACCTGCGAGATCGCGGCCGACCCATACTCCCGGGTGAACGGATTCGGGTCGAGCGAACCGTCGACGTTGATCTCGGCGATCTTGCCGATGTTGCCGATCTGAGCCCGTCCGCCGACCACGAGCTGGGAGGCCGAGCTCCACGCCACCGTGGTCGCGGTCGCGAGGCTCGGGCCGATCACTATCGGCTGGGCCGGGGTCATGCTCGGCGTGTCGCTCACCGTGATGACGGAAAAGTAGAGTCGGCCACCGGAGACGAACGCGATCCGGTGGGCGTCCGGTGCGATGGAAAACGCGGATATGGTCGATATCCCACTCGGCATCGGCACGGCGTGCACCCGGTTCCGGGCATCGATGCGCTTGAGCACGCCATTGACGGCGACCACGACTGCGCCGGCCGGCTGCGTCACGAATTGCGGGCGGCTCATCGTGGCGCCCCGGGGCAGCCCCTTGACCTCCACGAAGTCGGGCGCGGATCCGCCGGCCGTACGCCGGATCCACAACGACTGACCGTTGCTGTCCGCCCGGACCAGCGCGGCCGAGGAGGCGGAGCCATCGACGGCGGCCGCGACGACTCCGACGTTCTTCCCACTGTTGAGGATTCGCGCCTGGCTGGTTGTGGTGATCGCTTCGGTCGCCGGGTCGATCGTGACCGCGACGGCTGCTTTCCTTCCGCTCACGTTCGAGATCGCGTACGCGCTGGCTTCCACGTCCGACCGCGACGGCGCGAGGTTCGCGACGTGCTCGCGGAAGCTGCTGTCGGACGACGTGACCTGCGGCTGTCCTTCGATTTCGATCTCGACCGGGCTCGGCTTGATCGACCCGACCACCTGGGTGCCGAGCGACCACCGCAGTTGGTAGGCAAGTAACGCCTGATTGTCCAACGCGTGCGCGTTCTTATCCAGATTCACCACGTACGTCCCGGACGCGGTGACCGAGATCGTCGGCGGGATGAGGTTCGCGTTGACCAACGACTGGGTCGCACCACCGATCCAGTCGGACGGGTTGCCGAGCGCCAGATTCACGATCTCGGTCGCCTGGGCGATGCCCGAGAGCACGCTCCAGATATAGCGGATGTCGGGGATCAACGCTTGGTGGTTGAGATCCCAAAAGTAGACGGGATGCGGCGCGAACCAGTGTTGCAGCGCCTGCTCCGACATGTACAACCCGGGCGGCACCCGATCCGTCAACCGGAATCGGCCCGATGCCTGGTCACTGTCGCCGACCGAGAACGTGATGGTCCGCTGCTGCTGAGATCCGGTGGCCTGGCCGATGACCGGCGGCGGCTCCAAGATGCCGGTGATCGCAACGAACTGACCAACGATCACGAACCTTCCGGTCACCTCGGTGACGGTCGAACCGTCGCTCGCGGTCCTGGTCTTGTCCTGCTGCCAGCCGCCGATCGGTCGGAGCACGGTGACCTCGCCATTGGAATTCGGCTTCGCCCAGGTGCTGGCCGCGCCGGCACTCATGTAAGCGCGAGCGGCCTCGACCTGCGCGGCCCGAGTCAGCGCGCTGGCCGGCGCAGCAAGGTAGTCGTTGACGAATTGGTCGGCGCTGCTCGTTTCCACGTCGGGACCCGGTGGGGGCTCGAGGCCGCCGCTGTCCGACCCACCGCCGGCCGGCGGCGG
>DATCXD010000042.1:0-6023 GCA_036566005.1 Micromonosporaceae bacterium
GCCGGAGCCGACGCCGGTCAGTTGCGAGCTCGGCTTCCCCTGGTACGCGTCGGACGCGTTGCCGATCGCGCTGGCCGGTCTGGGTGTCACCCGGGTCCGCGAAGCCGAGTTTCTGCGGGTGCGCCCGGATCGATCGGTGTCCGGACGGGTCAGCGAATATGTGTTGACCCTCAGTGGGGCGGCCGCTGCGCACATCGAACAGGCGGCGGTCACCTGCGACGGCGTACAGGCGCCGGACACTCAACCACCGGTTTACACGTCCGTGACGACCTCAACGGGATCACCGTTGCCGTACGTGTCGGCTACGGCACCGCGGTTGGTCTCACGTACACGGGCGCGGGTCTCAACGACGCCACCAAACTCGCGTTGCTCGACAAAGCGGCCGACCTCGCGTTGCGAGCGGCGCCGACCGGTTAACACGAACCCGTTTACAGCCACCGCCGGTCGCTGGCCGCCCTGGTGACCGACGACCACTCCGGCACGAACGTCCAGAAACGGACCTGCCGGCCGAGGCCGTGTCACTGCCGGACGGCTGAGCCCCGCTCCGGGCGTACCACGATGTGGGTTGGGTTTGGGATTCGAGCCCTCGCCGTGACGCCTCACGTTTCGGGCCTTCCGCACGCGCAGTACAGCGGCGCCGGCGACGTTCCCCGCAGATTGTGATCATGCCTGCGGCCGTCCGATCGCCAAATGTCGAGAGGCGGCCCGCGGGTAGGGTGGTCAGTCGACGGGAGGAGCATCGAATGCCGGACGCAGCATCCCAGGGCAACAATCCCGATGATCGCAGTCCTCGGGACCGGCCGGAAGAGCAGCGCGAGGTTCCGCCGCCGGCCTCGGCGGCTGGCTCGGCCGCCGTCAGCGGTGAGACCGGCGCGGCCACCCGACCCGTCGTATCGCCGCGTCGCGAACCCCGGACGGACGCGCCGCCACCGATGCCGCCGGCACCGATTCCGACCTCGACGCCGATGATCTCCGCCGCATCGGACACGCGTGTCTCGGAGGAGAGCTCAACGGACGCATCGGACGACGGCGCCACCGATGATCATGCGGCGGAGTCGTCCGACCAGCCACACCTGGCGATCGACAGCATGCTGGTCGACGACGTCACGCACGGGTCGGACCTCACCGCGAAGGTCGGCGAAGCCTGGCACGACTTCGCGCGAGCGCTGGCGGCGGCTATTTCAGCGTTGCCGCGCGCCGCTCATCTCGACATCACGCTCGATCCGACGGCGAGCGGCACGGGCACCGCCATCTACGAAGTCAGCGTGCAACACCACGCGGACGATCGGCTCGGCGGCCTGGCGGTAGGCAACGCGACGCTGCCGGAGGGCTCGCGATTGAGCCGCGACGCCGTCGCTCAAATGATCGTCATCGGCTGGTCGCCGCCCGGCGTCGTCGCCGGTTCGGACAAGGACTTCGGCCTGATCGCCAGCGCGGCCGACGTGGCGAGGGTCGCGGTGGTCGTCACCAAGACCTTGCGAGACGTGTACGGATCACCGCATCCGGCCTTCCTCACGTACGCGGCCCATGACGCGAACGGTGCGGCGATCACGATCGAGCCGCTGGGCGCGGCCCGGGTGTCCTCCGGTGACGAGAAGCTCGACGTGCTCCGGCTCTCGGCCGAGGGTTTTGCGGCCCTGGAAGACCCGTCGATGACTCTTCTTGAACGGGTCAAGATTGTTGTCGCCGGTCTGCAACGCACCGAGCCGGAGGCGCTGCAGGTCGACAGCGACGGCGACATCGGGATCCGCTCCGGGTCGGCGATGGTCTTCGTACGGGTCCGGGACAACCCGCCGTTGATCGATGTCTTTTCGCCGATCCTGACCGAGGTGGAGGCGTCGGAGAAGCTCTACGCGAAGCTCTCCGAACTGACCACGAAGATGCCGATCGGCCGGCTCTACCAGGCCAACAAGACGGTCTGGGCGTCGGTGCCGGTGTTCGGCCGTGATTTCCAGCCGACGCACCTGATGCTCGCGGTCCAGGTCATGACGGGTCTGGCCGACGAACTCGACGATCGGCTGCACGGCGAGTTCGGCGGCAAGCGATTCTTCGGCGAGGGCGATGCCCCGGTGGAGTCGCCCGAGGCCAACACCGGCATGTACCTCTAGCCGCAGGCACGCGGTTCGAGCCGGGTGGCGGTCCGAGGTGGCCCCGGCGGCGTCAATCGACGGCCGGGCCGGGGTTCGGGTCGGTCGTTGGTCCGGTGACGCTGACGACCGTACCCGGGGAGTCGACCAGCCGGGACAAGACGATCATGCTGCGGGTCGAGGTGATGAACGGCTCGGCTCGAAGGCGTTCCAGCGCGCGCTCCAGGTGGGCGATGTCGGCGGCGCGCAGATGGACGAGCGCATCGGCCTCGCCGGACACCGTGTAGGCGCCGATCACCTCGGGATGGCGTCGCGTCGCGACCGCGATCTGGGCCGGTGTGGTGCGCCCGGTGCAGAACAGCTCGACGAAGGCCTCGGTCGTCCAGCCGACCGCGGACGGATCGATGACGGCGGTAAAGTTCCTGATCACGCCGGCCGATCGAAGCCGGTCGACACGTCGTTTCACGGCCGGCGCGGACAGTGAGATCTTGTGGCCGATCTCCGCGTACGAAGCGCGCGCGTCGGCGACCAACGACGCAACGATTTGCTGATCTACATCGTCGATCTGCAACGTTCCGCTCCCCGGACGCAAGGATTCCGCCTGTCCACGTACCTCGCAGCCTACCTACTGTTAATGATCGTGACGGGACTTGTACGGTCGCCGCGTAGGCGGACCTACCTGATGTGCCCACCGAAGAATTTCGTCGTGGAGTACGCGATCAACGCGTGGATGGACACGACCGTGCCGGTCGACACCGACCTGGCCGTCAAGCAGTGGGACGTGCTCCGCGACACCGTCACCGATCTCGGCCACGACGTGCACGTCCTCGAACCCCTCGACGGCCTGCCGGACATGGTCTTCGCCGCGAACGGCGCGTTCTCGGTTGACGGCGTCGTATACGGCGCCCAGTTCCGCTATCCGCAGCGATCGGCCGAGGCGGCCGCCCACCGTGCCTTCTACGACGGCCGGCCGGGCGAATGGCGATTCGTACCGCCGACCATGATCAACGAGGGCGAGGGCGACTTCGCGTACGTGCCCGGTGCGTACGGTGGCCTGATCCTGGCCGGCCACGGATTCCGTACGGAGCCGGCGGCGCACACCGAGGCCCAGGAGGCGTTGAGCCGTCCGGTGATCTCGCTGCACCTGGTGGATCCGCGCTTCTACCACCTGGACACGGCGCTGGCCGCCCTCGACGACGAGAACGTGATCTACTACCCGGCCGCGTTCTCGCCCGCGTCCCAGGCGATCCTGCGGCAACTGTTCCCGAATGCGGTCATCGCGACCGAGACAGACGCCGTGGGGTTCGGTCTCAACCTGGTCAGCGACGGCTACAACATCCTGCTCAACGCGGAATGCTCGGCGCTCGCCGGGCGGCTCGAGGCGCTCGGCTACCGGCCGATCCTGATCGACCTCAGTGAGCTGAAGAAGGGCGGCGGCAGCATCAAGTGCGTCATGGCGGAGCTGCGCGCCTAGCCGAAAACGGCCTCGCACGCCGCCCCGCCGTGAGCTGCCCAGCGGCTACTTGGACGTGCCCTGTTTCGGGATGACAACCAGGCGCGCGGTCTCGGTTGAGCCGCTCTTCTCCCCGGCGACGCCGACGGTCTCGCCCGCTTTGACGTCGGTCGGCTGAATCGTCGAGCGATTTTCCAGCACCCGCATCTTGTCGCCGAAGGTCCAGGTCAACGTAAATCCATCGGCTGACTTCACGGTCATCGACGTCGAGCTGATCGCGGTGATCGTCCCGCGCTGCACGTCGATCGTCTCGTTGCCATTGCGCGTCTGTACGGTCACCGAACCGTGCTCCACGTGCTTCGCGATCGTCGCGCGGCGGATCAACAGCCGTCGCAGACTTGGATGGCGTCGCTTATTCGGCGCGGCCGAGGCATCCGGCGTCGCACTCCCGGTCGCGGTGACGTCGGCCGGCGCGTTGCCGGGCCCGTCGGACGCGCTGCCGCCCGTGACATCCGTGTCGGCAAATCCGAGCGCGGTCAGCGCGGTCGCCTCAGGCGTCATCGTTGCGAGCGATGCCTGGGATGACGGAGACGGGCTGCATGCCGCCACGCCCAGCACGCCGAGCGCGCCGATGGTGGCGGTCGCGATCGTCATGCCGAACCGGGAACGCAGTTTCATGGCCAAACCCGCTTTCGTTGTCGGTGCTTGAGTGCGTGCGTTGTGGTGCTGAGTGCGTGCGTTGTTGGTGCGTTGTTGGTGCGTGTCGGGCCGGACGCGGCCGATCGGGCGACGTCGACGCGGTCCACGATGCGCTACATATGAAACCGCCCCATCAA
Source organism: Micromonosporaceae bacterium (assembly GCA_036566005.1). Lineage (GTDB taxonomy): Bacteria > Actinomycetota > Actinomycetes > Mycobacteriales > Micromonosporaceae > DASQPR01. Next base: position 4,377 of record DATCXD010000042.1, read on the forward strand.
TGACATGTACGGGATTGGTAAGGGTCCACCCCGGTCGACGGCCGGTCAGCGAGCTCGCGTGGCGGCCAGAGTCGGCAGGGCGACAGTGAACCGTGCTCCACCTTCGGGTGCGTGACCGGCCTCGATGTGGCCGCCGAGCCGGCGTACGAGTCCGGCCGCGAGCGCCAGTCCGAGGCCGGATCCGACTCTGCGTACGCCGCGGTATCGCTCGTAGAGCGCGCCCCGTTCGAAGACGACGGCGAGGTCGGCATCGGTGAACCCCGGTCCGCCGTCGCGCACCTCGACGAGGCCATAGCCCGGTGCGGCCGCCGCCGGTCCGCGTACGGCGAGCACGATCGGCGCGCCCGTCGGCAGCACGCGGAGGGCGTTCTCCAGCAGGCCATCGATCACTTGCCGGATCCGACCAGGATCGGTGTAGACGATCACGGGTACGGGCGGCAACTCCGTACGCAAGACGATGCCGGCGGCGGTGAACCGGGCGGCCCAGCCCTCGGCGGTGCCCCGGACGAGCTGGATCAATTCCACCGGCACGCTCTCCACCGGAAACTCCGCCGCCTCGAGCCGGGCCAGGGCGAGCAGGTCGGTCACGAGACGTTCCAGGTTGCCGGCCTCGGCCAGCATCGTCTGCCCGGCCCGCTGCGCGCCGTCCCCGCCGATGACTCCGTCCGACAGTGCCTCGGCGTATCCCTTCAAGGAGGTCAGCGGTGTGCGTAGTTCGTGCGAAATGGACAGCAGGAAGTCGCGCTGCCGTCCCTCGCTTGCCTTCAAAGCCGCCGCCAAGCCGTTGATCGCGTGCGCGAGATCCTCGGCTTCGGCCGGTGGTTCCGGATGCAGGCGTACGGACCGGTCGCCGGCCGACAGCCGCGCCGCGACCGTCGCCGCGTTGCGGATGGGTCGGGCGAGTCGTCGGGCCAGCAACGCGCCGACCAGGAGCCCGGCGAGGAGCCCGGCGAGTAGCGCGATCCCGATGCGGGCGACGACGTTCGGTGCGGTGACCGGCACGGCCGGCGACACGAGAACGATGCCGTCCCCGCCACCGGTCGAGCGCGCCTCCACCAGGTTGCGCCGGCCGCCGATCAGCGCGTTGCCGCCGACGATGTTTCGACCGGCGGTGATCTGGTCGATGACCCGCGGCGGCAGCCCGGCCGGGTCGGACCGGCCGTTGTGCACGAGATACGCGTTGATGGTTTGGCGCCGAAGTTGGCGCACCACGACCGCGGCCCGGATCGGCGCGCCCGCGCCCGTCGGTGGATTGATCAACGAGGCGGCGAGGGACGACTTGTCGGCGAGACCGGCCCGGACCGCGTCGTTGGCCGACCGCAGCGCGAGCGGAAATGCCACGGCCGCCGTGACGAGGACCGAGATGAGCGCGGCCAGACACGTCGACAGCACGGCGCGGGCCGTCAACGTACGCGTGAATCGGGATCGCGGGCGCCGAGCCAACCACGGTGCCGGACCGGCGCCGGGTGGCCACGGTGGACCCGGCGGTGGACCCGTCGGTGGACCCGGAGGCTGGCTCGCCACGCCGGCGTACCCGGGACTGCGTCCTGGTGCCGCACCCGGCACCGCCGGCACGTGCTGCATCCGCTCGGGAGCGGCCTGTTCGACGGTCTTGGCCGGCAGGATCGGCGAGCCGCCGGCCGTTTG
>DATCXD010000089.1:0-7431 GCA_036566005.1 Micromonosporaceae bacterium
TCCGGACGCGCGGGGCGCCGGAGCCCCGCCGGTGGCCACATTCGGCTGTCCGAGCCCGGCCGCCATCCGCTGGCCGACCGCCATCCCGAGGCCGAGCCCGATTCCCTCGCCGGCACCGCCGCCGGGATTGCGGGCGGCATCGCCGATCGCGTTCGCGGTTTGCAGCTGCGTGTACGCGCTCAGGTCGCCGACGATCGCGATCTGGCTCCGCTTGTCGACGGCCGCCTCGACCTCGGGCGGCAGCGAGATGTTCTCGATGACGAACTTCGGGATCTGGATGCCGAGTGCGGCGAACTCTTCGGTCAGCGCCGACGCGAGGGTTACCGCGAGCGAGACCTGTGACGCGGCGAGATCGGCGACCGAGATGCCGGACGACCCGAGCACCGATCCCAGACGCCCGACGATCGTCTGACGCAGATATTCGCCGATCTCCTCGGTCCGGAACTGTGGATCGGTGCCGGCGACCTTCGTCACGAGCGTACGGGGATCGACGACCTGGGCGGCGTACGCACCGAACGCCCGCAACCGGACCATGCCGAACTCGGGATCCCGCACGATGACCGGGTTCTGGGTGCCCCACTTCATGTCGGTGAACAGGCGCGTGGACACGAAGTAGACCTCGGCCTTGAACGGCGATCCGAAGCCGTACTTCCAGCCCTTCAATGTCGAGAGGATCGGCATGTTCTGCGTCTCCAACTCGTACGTGCCCGGCGTGAAGACGTCGGCGAGCTCGCCCTCGTTGACGAACACGGCGACCTGCGACTCGCGAACGACGAGCCGCGCGCCCATCTTGATCTCGTTGTCGTGGCGCGGGAACCGCCAGACGAGTGTGTCCCGGCTGTCGTCGAGCCACTCGACGATGTCGATAAACTCGCCGCGGATCTTGTCCATCAGCCCCATACGTCCCCCTGTGGGTGCCGTGCCCGCCGTCGCGCGGCCGCGCGACGAACGAGCGATTCGCGCCGAAGGCTAGCAGGCGCGGCCAAAACGGGTCGGCCCGATCGGTCGGGGCTAGCCGGCGATCCGCCGAGAGCCCGCGTACGAGTCACCGGAGGATCGGCGGCGAGCACGACGCCTGCGCATGAGGAGAAGCGGACCGACTACGACCGCGGCGGCAATCGCGACGAGGATCCCGACGGGGACCATGGCATCGACCATGTTGGCGGTGAGCAGCGGAGGATCCCCGGGCCGGGTCAACCCGCCCGCGATCACGTTGTCGGCGACATCGAGCGACCCGGCCCCGGTCGCGGTCGACGTCAGCATGGTCCGCGGCGCGCGGCCCTCGCGCAGGGCCACGACGTCGGCGGTGTCGACGTCGTCGAGCAGTTCGATGCCGTCGACGGCCAGCCCGTTCTGGTCGACGCCCGACGCGTCGGGCGGCCCCGTGCGAAATGTGACCGGACGGTTGCCGGGATCGAGGTCGGACGGCCCAAGGGGGTGGTAGGCCACGACGACCGGCTCGCTCGTGGGCGACCAGCCGAGTAGGCGGATCGCGACGACGCCGTCGAGGACGTACGAGGTCGCTCGCGCGGCCCCGGTGTCCGCGTCGACGACGGTCATTGTCCAGCGCGAGTCGTACGTGCGCCCGCAGCCGCACGGTGTCTCGGCCACGAGCGCGAGACCGCTGCCGTCGCGGGTCCACGCGCCCTTGCCGGCCAGGCGAGTCCCGTTCGCCACGGTGAAGCGCGAGACTGCCTGCCCGGAACGGGTGACCACGACGACCTGATCGCCGGACTGGTAGGCGAGTTTCGAGCCGTCCGGCGAAAACGCGGCCAACCAGCCGTCGTACGGAGTCGTGAGGTTAAGATCGGCGATCCTCGTCTCGTGACCGCTGGCCACGTCGACCACGGCGAGACTGGCGCGCGTGGCCGGATTCGTCCATGCGCCCGTGTACGTTAGCGGCGGCAGGAAGTCGGGTTCGGTGTATTCGACTATTGCCAGTTCGCGGCCATCGGGCGACCACGCCTCCGGTTCGCGGTAGTCGCCCGAACGTTTCGGCGCAAGACGGACGACGTGACCAGTCGTCACGTCGATGAACCCGTTCTCCACCGCGAGCCGTCGACCGTCCGGCGACAGGATGGCGGTTATCCCGGCGATCGCGACGGCCGAGTTCGGAACTCGGCGATAGGCGTCGCTGCGCGCGGCCGTGAGCGCCGTGTCGTCCGGCAAGTTGTCGAGTCCCCAGTCGCCATCGCCGAACACGACGCTGGCCCCATCGATCGGCGCGTGTGTGATACTCGGTGACCACTTACCCGGCGCGCCGATCCGCTCGGGCAGTGACGGCGACCTCGTGACGGTAGGCGCACCGCCGACCAGGGGCAAGTGCCCGCTCAGTCCCAGCCAGCCGATCGGGACGGCGACGGCGGCCACGGCGATCGCAACTGCCGTCAGCCGAGGGCGGCGACGGCATGAGCGGTCGCGTCGAATCCCCGGGTTCAACGGATCGGCCTCGGATCCGCGACGCTCCACAGTGCCTCCCGATGCATTCCCTGATGTCCCCGGATGCCTTCCCGACGCCGATCGGCGCGCTGATCATAGGGAGAGCGACGGCGTCACGTACGCCCACCACGATCGACAAACGGACAAACTTCAGCCCGGCTCCGCGCAGCGGAACCGGGCTGAAACAGCGACCGAGGGTGAACGGATCAGCCGACGGTCACCGTCGGGCCGGTCAGACCGCGTAGCTCCTCGGGCAACTCGATGCCCATGCCGTCGGCGAGGCGGAGCGCCTCTTCCACCAGCGTCTCGACGATCTGCGACTCGGGCACGGTCTTGATGACCTCGCCCTTGACGAAGATCTGGCCCTTGCCGTTGCCGGAGGCCACCCCGAGGTCGGCCTCGCGGGCCTCGCCCGGTCCGTTCACGACACAGCCCATGACGGCGACGCGCAGCGGCGCCGGGAAGCCGTCGAGCGCGGCCGTCACCTGATCGGCGAGCGTGTACACGTCGACCTGCGCGCGACCGCAGGACGGGCACGACACGATCTCCAGACCGCGTTCCTTGAGGCCGAGCGATTCGAGGATCGCGATGCCGACCTTGACCTCCTCGACCGGTGGGGCGGATAGCGACACCCGGATCGTGTCGCCGATGCCCTCGGCGAGCAGCGCGCCAAAGGCGACGGACGACTTGATGGTGCCCTGGAACGCCGGGCCGGCTTCGGTCACGCCGAGATGTAGCGGGTAGTCGCAGCGCTCGGCCAGGAGCCGGTAGGCCTTGATCATCACAACCGGGTCGTTGTGCTTGACCGAGATCTTGATGTCCCGGAAACCGTGCTCCTCGAACAGCGAGCATTCCCACAGCGCCGATTCGGTCAGTGCCTCCGGCGTCGCCTTGCCATATTTCTCCAGCAGCCGCTTGTCCAGCGAGCCGGCGTTGACGCCGATCCGGATCGGAATGCCGGCGTCCATGGCCGCGCGCGCGATCTCGCCGACCTTGTCGTCGAACTGGCGGATGTTGCCCGGGTTCACCCGGACGGCCGCACAGCCGGCGTCGATCGCGGCGAAGACATACTTCGGCTGGAAGTGGATGTCGGCGATCACCGGGATCTGGGACTTGCGCGCGATCGCCGGCAACGCGTCCGCGTCGTCCTGGGACGGCACGGCGACCCGGACAATCTGGCAGCCGGCCGCGGTCAACTCCGCGATCTGCTGGAGGGTCGCGTTGATGTCCGACGTCAGTGTCGTTGTCATCGACTGGACGGAGATCGGGGCGCCGCCGCCGACGGGAACCGAGCCCACCATGATCTGGCGACTCTGCCGGCGCGGGGCGAGGGGCGCCGGCGGGGTGGCCGGCATACCGAGGTTGATAGCTGTCAAAACGAGATCACCCTCATTGCAAGATGTTGATCGGGTTGATGATGTCGGCCAGGATCGTGAGCAGCGAGAAAGCTCCGAGGACCACAATAACGGCGTTCGTGATCGGCACCAGCTTGTAGTAGTTGACCCGGGCGGGTTCGGGCTGCCGGCGCTTGCGTGCGAGCCACGACCGGACCTTCTCATACCAGGCGATGGCGATGTGTCCGCCGTCCAGGGGCAGGAGCGGGAAGAGGTTCAGCACGCCCACGAAGAAGTTGAGAGCGGCGGCGAGCAGCAGGAAGACACCCCATTGGCCCAGTGCGACCGTCTGGCCGCCGAGTTCGCTCGCGCCGACGACGCTGATCGGCCCGTTCGGATCACGCGGCTGGCCGGACAGCGCGCGCCACAGGCCCGGAACCTTGCCGGGCAGATGCGTGATCGCCGAGCCGATGCCGGTGAACGTGTTGCCGGCCAGCACACCGGCCTGTCCCACCCCGTCAACCGCGCCGTACGTCACCTTCAACGGAACGCTCGCCGGCAGGCTCGGGCTGACTCCGATGGCGAACGTGTCGACCGGAGAGCCCTTCGGGTCGCTCAGGGGTGCGCGCTTGACCGGCGCCAGCTGAAGATTCGTGGTCCTTGTCTGACCGTCGTGCACGAAGGTGACCGTGGCCGACGACTGCGTGGCGTTGCGTACGGCCGAAACAAGGTCGCCATAGTCATGGACGGCGGTCCCGTTCACGGCGGTGATCTCGTCGCCGTTGGTGATGCCGGCCTGTTTCGCCGGGGCGATCGCCGTGTCGCAGTTGGTCCCGTCGGCCGCCGTCGGCACGCACGGCGCGACCGCGACGTACGGCGCCGACGCGTTGATCGTCGCGTCGTCGGAGGACAGGAACTTCTCCCACTTGGGGTTCGTGATGCCCACAAACGACACCACGATCCAGAGCAGGACGAAGCCGAGGACGAAGTGGGTGAATGACCCGGCGGCCATCACGATCGTGCGTTTCCACACCGGGAATCGCCACATCGCACGGGCCTCGTCCTCAGGCGCGACGTCATCGTCCTGCGGCGTCATGCCGACGATCTTGACGAAACCACCCAAGGGGAGCGCCTTGACACCGTATTCGGTCTCGCCCCTGCGGAAGGAGAACAACGTCGTGCCGAAGCCGATGAAGTAGCGCGTGACCTTCATACCGAAGGCCTTCGCCGTGACCATGTGTCCGGCCTCGTGGAGGCACACCGAAGCGAGGATCAGCAGCGCGAACAGCACGATGCCGATGATCTTCAACATCTACGACCCTTCCGTCACGGCCGCCACACAGGTCCGCGCATGGTCACGCGCCCATGACTCGGCCGCGAGAACGTCTTCGACGGTACCTGGTTCCGCGAAGTCCGGGGCATCGGCCAACACGGACTCCAGAGAATCCACGATGCCGAGAAACGGCAGCCGACCGTCGGCGAAAGCGGCCACGAGCTCCTCGTTTGCCGCGTTGTAGATGGCCGGCCGGCAGTGCCCGGCGACGCCGGCCGCCTTGGCCAGCCGTACGGCCGGAAACGCCTGCTCATCGAGCGGAAGGAATTGCCATTCGTGGGCTTTTGTCCAGTCCACCGGATGGGCGGCCGCGTCGACCCGATCGGGCCATCCGAGGGCAAGTGCGATGGGCAGGCGCATGTCGGGCGGGCTGCACTGGGCCAGGGTTGAGCCGTCCCGGAATTCGACCATCGAGTGGATGACCGACTGGGGGTGCACTGTGACCGAAATATCACCGTACGGCGTGCCGAACAGCTCATGCGCCTCGATCACCTCAAGCGCCTTGTTGACCATGGTCGCCGAGTTGATCGTGACTACCGGGCCCATGTTCCAGGTCGGGTGACGCAGTGCCTGCTCGGGTGTTACGTCGCCCAGTTCGGCCCGGCTACGCCCCCGGAATGGTCCGCCGCTCGCGGTCAGCACGAGTCGCCGCACCTCGCGGGGGGCCCCGGAGCGCAGGCATTGGGCCAGCGCCGAGTGCTCCGAATCGACCGGCACGATCTGGCCCGGCTTCGCAACCGCCCGGACGAGTGGTCCGCCGGCGACCAGCGATTCCTTGTTGGCCAGCGCCAGCGTCCGGCCGGCCCGGAGCGCGGCCAGCGTCGGCGCGAGGCCGCGCGACCCGACCACGGCGTTGAGCACGGTGTCGCACGGAAAGCTCGCCAGCTCGGTCATCGCGTCCGGTCCGGCCACGATCTTCGGCAGCCGGAAGTCGCCGGTCGCCCAACCGCGCTGCTGCGCCACGGCATAGAACGCGAGCTGGAGATCCTGCGCCACCGAGGCACGGGCGACGCCGACGATTTCGACGCCGAGTTCGAGGGCCTGCGTCGCGAGCAGCTCGACGTTCCCGCCGCCGGCACCGAGCGCGACGACACGAAACCGGTCCGGATTGGCGCGGACGATCTCGATCGCCTGGGTGCCGATGGAACCGGTGGAGCCGAGGATGACGATGTCGCGCGATGAACTCACGGCGCCATTGTCCCCCACGTCCCGTTCCCCGCGCACGCTCGCCAGTCGTGCGTCACGTCGCACCTGCGTCACGCCGGCCGGGGCACCGCCGCGAAAGACGACAGCGTGAACCACCGCGGCAGTGCCCTTCGCACGGCTTGGGCGCCCTCGACCCGTAGGGTGCCGGAGCGCAGCCCGTCCGCCCACGTGATATCGCCGCGCCAGATCTCGGTCATGCATCGCAGGCTGCTGGTCACCGTGGCCGAGATCGGGAAGCCGGGATCCACGTCGCAGACGTCCGCGCTCTCCGCTGTGATCACCAACCACCAATCCCGGATGCTCGGCGCAACGTCCGAGAACGTGAATGCAACGACCGAGCGGCCGACCGGGATCTTGGTGCGGTCGATGCTGCGGTGCATGTCCCATAGCAGCAGCTTTGGGTCCAGATCCTCGTCACCGAGCTCGCCAACCCATCGGATGCCCCAAGCCCCGATCGACTCGACGATCGGCCGCAGTTCCCGGCCGGCCGGGGTCAGGGCGTACCGCGCGTCGGCGCCCTCATCCGGCCGGTACACGATGCCCGCCATCGTCAAGCGATGCAGCCGCCTGGACAGCAGCGTCGGCGACATGCGAGGAACGCCGCGCCGGAGATCGTTGAAGCCCTGACCCCCGCCGATCAACTCGCGGATGATGAGCAATGTCCACCGCTCGTCGAGGAGTTCCATTGCCTTCGCGACCGGGCAGAACTGGCGGTACGACGAACCCATGGCCGCACGGTAGGCCAATTCCCGTCGGCTAGCTAGTACAGATCTTGTACTAGCTAGCGCATCGCGGGAGTACTTAGCGTAGCGCTGAGATGACGACTGTACTTGGCACCGAATCTGGAGGCGAACCGGTATGGGTACCGCAAGCGGTGAGGACCGCGCGCTGAAGGCGAAGCACCGCGCGACATGGGCAATGGGCGACTACCCGACGGTCGCGTCCGAGCTGATCCCCGAGCTCGGCGCGCTCCTGGTCGAGGCGTGCAAGGTCGGTCCCGGCCAGCGCGTGTTGGATGTGGCGGCCGGGTCGGGCAACGCGGCGATCCCGGCCGCGCTGGCCGGTGCTCAGGTCGTGGCGAGCGATCTGACGCCGGAGTTGCTGGCGGCGGGCCGCCGG
>DATCXD010000080.1:0-3291 GCA_036566005.1 Micromonosporaceae bacterium
CGACGGCGGGCGGCAATTATGCCCGCCACGACGCGAGCAATATCGTCCCAGCGCAGCGAGCACCTGAGCAGACGGCGGCATCACAGACGATCTCGCCCGCGTAGCGGCACGGTGGCTGAGGTGGCCGGCCGCAGGACGTGAGGCGGTGTCGCTGCCTACCGGTGCGTGTGTGGGGCGCACGGCAGCCGAAAACGGCGCCTGGTGACGAGCCAGGGTCTGATATCGCGATCTCGCACTCGGTCCGTTCAACGCGCCTACCCTGGGCTGGAACGGCGATAACACCTGGGTGCCTGGCGCTTGGACCAGGGCGGAAGAAGCACGCCTCAACGATGAAGGTCCTCGCGCTCCAGGGTCCCATTCATGATCGCGCCGCTGGACTGCATCTTCACGGCGACGACGATGGTACGAACACGACCGTGTGATGACCCGCGGTTGTGACCGTCGTGCTGCCCACAACTTCCTCAATCTGGAGAGAGGGCCGAAGCATGCGATTCGCAATATCGCGCAATGTGAGAGCGCACCTGCATGGTTGGCGCGCCGTCGCGGTGCTCGTATTCGCGAGCCTGTTACTCGTGGCGTGCGGGAGTAGCAGCAATGGCGGCAGTAGCACCACCGGCCAAAACTCGAACCCGTACGGAGCGCCGGCCGCTGGAAGCACGCCGTCGCCGCCCAGCGGACCCGCTGTGGTGATGACGAAGACCGGTTCGGCCGGGACCTATCTGACCGACGGCTCGGGCAAGTCTCTGTATTTGTTCGTTGCCGACAGCGGTGGCAAGTCGGTTTGCAATGGCGCGTGCGCCGCCGCCTGGCCGCCGCTGACCACGAAAGGCAAGCCGACGGCCGGCAGCGGCGCGACCGCGTCGATGCTGACCACGTTCACTCGGAGCGACGGCTCGACACAGGTCGTGTACAACGGCCACCCGCTCTACTACTACGTGGCCGATACCGCCGCCGGACAGACGACCGGCCAGGGTCTGAACCAATTCGGTGGTCTCTGGTGGCTCGTTTCGCCGGCCGGTGCGGCGATCCAGAAGTAACGCCGGCCCGTCAACCAGCGTCGACGGCGACTTCGGCGCTCCGCTTGAGCTTTTGCCATCGCAACCGACGGCCGGTCACCGCGGTGAATGCAGAGCGTACCAGGACGACGTACATGAGCTGGCGGTACACGAGCTGTTGCAGGGGGAGTGCCCACAACGGTCGCAGCGGTTCGTGGTCGAGCCGGAACGCGAGGATTGCGGTGATTGTCTGAACCGCCAGGATCGCCAGCCATCCGACGATCGTGATCCAGCGGTCGAGGAAAAATGCGCCAAAGACGGTGAGGACGTCGAGCAGCGGCGCGAATAGTGGCAGGACGACCGTGAACAGGCCGATCAGCGGCAGGCCGCGGCGGCCGAACCGGCCGGATGCGCCGCGCTCGATGATCGACCGGCGATGCTTCCACATCGCCTGCATCGTGCCGTAGCTCCATCGGTACCGCTGTTGCGACAGTTGCCGCAGCGTGGCCGGCGCCTCGGTGCGGGCGCGCGCGGTCTCCTGATACACGACGCGCCATCCGCACCGCAGGATGGCCATGGTCAGGTCGGTGTCCTCGGCGAGGGTGTCGTGGCTGAGCCCGCCGGCTTCCCGCAACGTACGTCGCCGGAACGCACCGAGGGCGCCGGGGATGGTCGGGATGCATCCGAGCGCATCGTAGAGACGCCGGTCGAGATTGAATCCGATGACGTACTCGATGTGCTGCCACCGGCCGAGGAGCCGGCGCCGGTTGCCCACCTTGACATTGCCGGCGACCGCGCCGACCGAGGGGTCGCCGAACGGCTGGACTAGTTCGTGTAGCGAGTCGGCGTCGACCATCGTGTCCGCGTCGACCATCACGATCAAGTCGTGGCGGGCCATGGCGACGCCGGCGTTCAGCGCGGTTGCCTTTCCGCCCGACGGCACTCGCACCATGCGTACGTTGTCCAGGCCGAGTGCGGCGACACGATCCGCGGTCGCGTCCGTCGAGTCGTCGTCGACCACGATGATTTCTACCTGTGGATGCGTTGATGCCGCGAGAGTCCGAACGGTTGCGGCGATCGTGGCCTGCTCGTTGAAGGCCGGCACGATGACCGAGATCGGTTCCGTGACCGGTGCTCCCCAGGACCAGGTCGGCGACCGGCGCCGGCGGGCATGCCAGACCGCGACACCGAAGAGCAGAAGCGCCCGCAGCACGGTCAGCGCTCCGATTGTCACCAATAGCCACCACAGCACCCGCATGAATGCATCGGCCGCCTCAACGGTCCACACGAGCGCACGTCCGCGCCAACGTTCGGACGTCGAAGCCTTGATGTTCACCGGCGTCGCCAGGTGCGGCTCCACTGCCTGCGAAACGCTGGTGAACGTGTAACCGCTCGCCTGCATCGCCGGGATGTACCGCCGCAACGCGGCAACGGTCTCGGCTCGGTCGCCGCCGGCGTCATGCATCAGCACGATCGCGCCGTCCCCGTTGTGGGGCGTCGCATTGGCCAGGATCTTCGACACGCCCGGGCGAGCCCAGTCGTCGCTGTCCACGTTTTCGAGCACGCTGAGGTAGCCCTGCGCGGCGATCTGACGCATGACGTGCCAGTCGGCATCTTCGATCGCTTCCGGCGACGACGAGTACGGCGGCCTCAGTAACGAGGTCTTGACTCCGGTGGCTCCGGCGATCGCCATCTCGGTCTGGGAATACTCCAAGGTCCGCCGCCAGGTCGGTATGGCGTCGAGGTTGGGGTGGCTGAACGTGTGGACGCCGATCTGATGGCCCTCGTCGACGATCCGTCGGGTTAGCGAGGGAAAGCGGGCGACCTGTGACCCCACGACGAAGAACGTCGCCCGGACGTGATACTGGGCCAGGATGTCCAAGATCTGCGGTGTCCACTTGGGATCCGGTCCATCGTCGAAGGTCAGCGCGATCGTGTGCGCGGACGGCCGGTAGGTCGTCGGCTTCGATCCGGCCGCGTCGATCACGGGTCCGCCGTGGCTGATCGCGGTCGGCACGTCTGCGCCGGATTGCTTCGCAACGGATGTTCCATCCGGCGCGAACGAGGCGTTCGTGTATGCCTCGACCAGGAATAACATCGCAACGACGACGAGCGCGAAGAACGTGACGAGCCGACGTAGCCAGTGGCCCACCGGGTTCTGGGCGCTGAGGAAGCCGGTTGTCTCGGCTGCGGGTTCGAATGTTCGGGGTGCGCTTGCGCCGGCCCTGCTGCGGCTGTCAGCCTCGCCGCTGCCGGGCCTGCTACCGCCTCCGGTCCCGCTGCTGTTGTCGGCGCG
>DATCXD010000108.1:0-2600 GCA_036566005.1 Micromonosporaceae bacterium
GCCGGACCGTGGCGCTCAACGAGTGCAGCCGCAACGGTGATCGTGACGCCGGAAGCCGAAGCGCCGCAGAGCAGTGCGCCGGCGAGCGTGACCGGCAGCACGGGCACGCTCGCGTAGATCGCGATCGAGACGCACAGCGCACCGAGGAACAGCCACAGCGCCCGGCTACGTCCGACCGCGTCGAGGATCCGCGCACCGAGCAGGCCGACAACGATCACGCCGACCGCGTACGCCGTGCCGTGCAGGCCGGCCACCGTGTCGCGGACGTGCTCCTCATCGCGCAGCAGGGTCACGCTCGGCGCGAAGGCGTACAGGAAGTAGGCATAGAGGCTCAGCTGGAGGTAGATCAGCCAGGTGGGACCGTCGCGGTGCAGGCTTACCGATCGGTCGGAGGTGCGACGCACGTCTCGTGGATCTCCGATCGTCTACCGGTTCGGGCGACTCGTCCGAGGCGCCGCGCACCTCCATTGTGCCTGGGGCGTTTGCGCAGCCTCGACGATTTATCCGCGAGTCGAGATAAGTGGCGGCGCCATGGGCCGGGGCGCTAGAAGCCGGCGGCTTCCGGAATCACGTCCCGCCCGATCAGCTCGATTGGCGTGAGTGTCCAGACGTCTCGAACCCCGCCGATCGCGGCCTGGAATCCCATGCCGGCCAGCCGGCGCAGATCGTTGAGGATCTTGGGCGTGCCGGCCGTCGTGTCGAAGAGGTAGTAGACGGACTTGGTGATGTCGTCGTAGTTGCGCCCGACGTCGTCGCAGTGGCGTTTGAGCACGTCGAGTTTCCGCGCGACGTCGGCCGTCGCAAAGAGGTTGCACGCGTCGGCGTACTTCGCGACCATCCGCAACGTCTTTCGCTCGCCGCTGCCTCCGATCATGATCGGCGGATGCGGCTTCTGGAGGGCCTGCGGTGCGTTGAGCGGCCGGTGGAGTTGGTAGTGCCGCCCCTCGTACGGCGTCTCGTCGCCGCGCCACATCTGCAGGCAGATCTGCAACGTCTCCTCGAGCATCTGGAACCGTTCGGCGACGGGCGGGAAGCCGAGCCCGAGCCCGAGCGACTCTTCCTCGTTCCATCCGGCGCCGATGCCGAGCCAGGCACGGCCGCCGGACAGCACGTCGAGCGTGGTGATGGTCTTGGCCAGCAGTCCGGCCGGCCGATAGTGGACACCGGTCACGATCGTCAGCAGCTTCGCGCGCGACGTGTTCGCGGCCAGGAATCCCAGCGTGGTGTACGCATCGAGCATGTCGTTCTCGGCCGGGCCGACGGAGGCGATCTGGAAGAAGTGATCCATCACGCCGACGAAATCGAAGCCGTGGTCGTCGGCGGTGCGCGCGAGCTGGCCGAGTGCGGGGCCGAGCGTGGCGGCTCCCTCGGGTCGGGTGAAGTCAGGGATCTGGAGTCCGATCTGCATGGGTGCATCTCCCGGCGATGGCGGTTTGGTCGCGCTGTGATTCTTTCACCTCGGGGCGTGGGTCGCGACGCTGATGATCCACTGCGGTGGACGATCCGCGTCGTTGCGGCGACACAAATCGTCCATCCCGATGGATCTTGAGTGCCGTGGGCCGGACTCGACGTGGGCACCTGTACTCGAAGTAAACGCGGGGACGATGCCGGTTATCCGCAAGGTACGGTTATGGTGGAATTGTGATCGACACCCGCCAGCTGGAGATGTTTGCGCAGGTCGTCGACGCCGGATCCTTTTCCGGAGCGGCGCGGGCGCTGCACTGCTCACAGCCCGCGATCAGCCAGCAGATGCGGGCCCTGGAGCGGGTCATGGGCGGCCCGCTGTTCCTCCGGGTCGGCCGGACGCTTCAGCTCACCGATGCCGGAAAGGTGCTCGCCCGCCATGCCGCCGGCATCCTTGGCGACCTGGCCGTTGCCCATCGGCAGGTGCAAGCCGTTTCCGCCCTGGACCTCGGGACCGTTCGGGTGTGCGCGTTTCCGAGCGCGAATGCCACGCTCGTGCCGCGAGCGGCGGCCATGCTGCGGGCGGCGTCACCGCGCATGCGTCTCGAACTGGGGGAGGCCGAACCCCCGGACTCGTTCGCCCTGCTCCGGCGGGCCGAATGCGACATCGTGATCGCGTTCCACTACGACCGGCCGGAGCCGGCCCGAGCCCGAGCCGGCAGCGCCCCCGGGAACACCGCGCTGGTCGCAGACCTCGACCGGCTCGACGACGACGCGCTGACCTCTGGCATGGTCGTGACACCCCTGCTGCACGAGCAATGGGAACTGTTGGTGCCGATCACGCACCGCCTCGTCGATCACGGTCGACTCGACGCGGGCGACCCGCAGGCACCGGCCGAGCTCGCGACCCTGCGCGACGAGACCTGGATCGCGGGCTGTCCGACGTGCCGCATGACATTCACCGCGGCCTGCGAGCGTGCCGGTTTCGCGCCCGACATCGTGTGCTCGACCGACGACAACCTGGCATTGCAGAGCCTGGTCGCGGCCGGGCTCGGCGTCACGCTGGTGCCGCCGCTGGTGTCGTCGTTCGTACGTCATCCGCGCGTCGTCGCGATGCCGGTGGCGCCGGCGATGTGGCGACACGTCGCCGCCTACACCTGGCCGGATCTTGCCAAAGTCGCGGCGATCCGGGACAC
>DATCXD010000109.1:0-2970 GCA_036566005.1 Micromonosporaceae bacterium
CCTGCCTCGCCGAGCGCGCGAGGAGCTGCCGGCTCACTGAGCGTGGCCCGCCGCGGGGCGGCGGTCCGGGGCGATCCCGGACCGCCCCTCAGGCGCTTGCCTTGTCCTAGCGAGGCGGGATCCGCCGCCGCACATCGTTGGCGGTCGACTCCCCCGGCTGCCACGGCGCGACCCATGCGCCGTCGGCCGGCGGCGGCACGACGCCTTCTTCGACGAAGGCATAACGGCCGTCGGTCACCTTGCGCGCGAACGCCACGTCCGCGGCATCGGTGTTCCGCCACAACTCGTCAAATAGGGTACGGACGCGAAGCCGCGCCTGCCGGCAGAAGAGATCGGCGAGTTCGGTGCCCTCCGGCCGGCGCTCGGCCGACGCCCGGACACACGCCGCCGTCATCGCGAACAACTCCGCGCCGATGTCCACGATCCGGCCGAGGAACGCCTGCTTGCGCTCCATCTTCCCGCGCCATCGGGCCATGCCGTAGAACGTCTCGCGGGCCAGTCGACGCGACGCCCGCTCCACGAACCGTACGTGCGTCGCGAGAGCGCCGTATTCTCCGTACCCACCTTTGATCTGGCCCTTGCCGGCCGCGAGCGTGGGCAGCCAGCGGCCGTAGAACCCGGCGGCGGCCGCGCCGGCCTTCGCCTTGCGACCGAGGTCGGCGTCGGGGTCAATGATGTCGCCGGCCACCGAGAGGTGCTGGTCGACGGCCTCGCGCGCGATCAGCAGGTGCATGATCTCGGTCGATCCCTCGAAGATCCGGTTGATCCGCAGATCGCGAAGCATCTGCTCGACGCCGATCGCCTTCTCGCCGCGGGCCGCGAGCGAGTCGGCGGTTTCGTAACCGCGGCCGCCCCGGATCTGCAGCAACTCGTCGGCCATCTTCCACGCCATCTCCGAGCCGTAGAGCTTCACGAGCGCAGCCTCGATGCGGATGTCGTTGCGGTCGTCGTCGGCGAGCATGCAGCACAGGTCCAACATGGACTCCAGGCCGTACGTCGTCGCGGCGATGAACGCGATCTTCTTCGCGACCGCCTCGTGCCGCCCGACCGGAAGCCCCCACTGCACGCGCTCGGCCGACCACGCTCGCGCGATCGCCAGGCACGACTTCCCGGCCGCGACACACATGGCGGGCAGCGACAGGCGACCGGTGTTCAACGTGGTGAGCGCGATCTTGAGGCCCTGACCCTCGCGGCCGATCACGTGCTCGGCCGGGATGAAGACATCGTGGAATCGCGTCACGCTGTTTTCCAGGCCGCGCAAGCCCATGAACGCGTTGCGCCGTTCGACCGTGATGCCGGGCGAGTCGCCCTCGACGACGAAGGCGGTGATGCCGCCGCGATGGTCGGTGCCGTCCTCGCCTGGACCCTTCGGCACCTGCGCCATGACGACCAGCAGCGTGGCGACCGTACCGTTGGTGGCCCAGAGCTTGACGCCGTTAAGCCGATAGCCGCCTTCGACCGGTGTCGCGGTCGTCGACAGCCGAGCCGGGTCCGACCCGACGTCGGCCTCGGTGAGCAGGAACGCCGAAACCTCGCCACCGGCGAGCCGGGGCAGGAACGCCTGCTTCTGCTCGTCGGACCCGAAAAGCTTCAGTGGCTGCGGCACGCCGATCGACTGATGGGCCGACAGCAACGCGCCGAGTGACGGGCTGCCGGAGCCCGCCATCGCCAGCGCTCGGCAGTAGTAGAGATTGGACAGGCCGAGGCCGCCGTACGACTTGTCGATCTTCATGCCGAACGCGCCCAGCTCGGCGAGGCCCTGGAACACGTCATCGGGAATGCGGGCGTCGCGCTCGATCTGCCCGCCGTCGATGTGGTCCTTCGTAAACGCGCCCAGCTTGGCCAGGAACGCCTCGCCCTCGGCCCGCTGCTCGGGATCGGGAGTCGGCCACGGCTCGACCAGGTCCATCCGTAGGCGGCCGAGGAACAGCTGCTTGCCGAAGCTCGGCTTGCGCCAGTCGGCCTCCCGGGCGGCCTCAGCGACCTGCCGCGCCTGCTTCTCGTCAACGTGCGCCGCGCTCGCACTGGCCGTAGCGGTTTCGACGGCCGTAGCGGTTTCGACGGCCGTGGCGGTTTCGCCGGCCTTGACGGTTTCCGGGCTGTCGCCGGCCTCCGGGCTGTTGCCGGCCTCCGGGGTGTTGCCGGTTTCCCCGGCTTTGGCGGGGTCGGGCTTGATGCTGTCCGGGCGGGCGTCCGTCGCCGTCATGGCCACCTCCTGCATCGCTGATGCACATCGAAAGGCACCGCTACACATCGGCAAGGTTACCCGCGAGTAGGCGCGGAGAAACAGGTTTGTGCTGGGCTGTGACGCTAATTCGCTGGTACGTGCTCGTTTGTGCCCGATCGGCGCCCATGGGAGAACGCCGAGCCCGGCGTCCAGAATCCTCGATCTCAGTTCTCGGTCCCAGTCCTCGATCTCAGTCCTCGATCCCAGTCTCGATCCCAGTCTCGATCTCAGTCCTCGGTCCCAGTCCTCGATCTCAGTCCTCGATGCGGGACAGGATCGCCTCGGCCATCGCGCCGGGGACCTCGTCCGGGACCCAGTGACCCACGCCGGTAAGCGGCACGAAGCGGTAGTCGTCGGTCACGTACCGTCCGCACGCACGCGCGGCGACCGAGCCGACCGCCAGGTCGGCGTCGCCCCACACGTACGTGGTCGGGACGGTGACGTCACCGGCGGCCAGCGACGCGCTCGACATCGCTCGATACCAGTTCAGCGCACCGGTCAACCTGGCCCGGTCCAGCATCGGCGTCACGTAGTCACCGATCAACTCTGGCGGGCAGCCGGCGAACATCGCGTGCAGCCGGGCGCCGTTGTTGTCGAGCAGCACATCCTCGGCGTGACCCGTCCGCCGGAACAGCCCGAAATAGGAGGAGCGCCGCTGCTGGTCGGCGTCGTTGTCGATGGCGTCGGCGAACGCCGTCGGATGAGGCACCGATACGGCGGTCAGCGTGTGCACCCGGTCCGGG
>DATCXD010000116.1:0-2166 GCA_036566005.1 Micromonosporaceae bacterium
GCCGGACCCGCCGCCGTCACGGAGGCCAACGCGCTCGCCGCCGCGACCGGCCTCATCGGGCCCCTCCTGGTCGGCGCTTCGGTGCACCTCGGGTACGGCTGGCGCCCGGCCGTGTTGCTGGTGATCGCGCTGATTGCCGCGCTGTTCCTGCTACGCCGGCTGTTCGGCGCCCGCGCCAGCCACAACAGCGAGGCGGGCCGCGGAGGTCGCGGAACGGTCGGGGCCATCGAGCCGACGCCGGCTCGACGACGAGACCGGGGCGTGACGGCGTCCGATCCCGCCGCGCGCCGACCGCTGGGTCGCCAATTCTGGCTCGGTTGGTCGGTCATCGTGCTCTGCGTCGGCATCGAATTCAGCATGACGCTGTGGGCGGCGCAGCTGTTGCGGGACCGCAGCGACGCCGGTAAGGCGCTGGCCGCGACCGGCGTGACCGCGATTGTCGGTGGCATGTGTTTCGGGCGCGTGCTCGGGTCGCGGCTGGCCCGCCGTTATCGCCTCGACGGCCTGCTCTTTACGGCGTTCGGGCTCACCGCCTTCGGCTTCGCGCTGTTCTGGGTCGCGACGATGCCGTTGGTCGCCTTCGTCGGCCTGGCGATCACCGGTCTCGGCATGGCCGTGCACTACCCACTGAGTCTCTCGCGCACTATCGCCGCCGCGGTCGGCCAGGCGGACCGGGCAAGCTCGATGGCGACGCTCGGCACCGGCATCGCGATCGGTGTCGCGCCGTTCCTTCTCGGATTCCTGTCCGACACCATCACCGTGCGGTACGCGTTCCTGCTCGTACCCGTGTTCCTCGTTCTGGCCACGCTGACGCTGATCGCGGCGCGCACCGGTCCACGGACCCCGGCCGGGGCGTCAACGGATGCCGCGCCGTCAGACGACGCACGGGTGGCCGGCGTCTCCGGCTGACGCCGAGACGGTCACCTGGCCTCGGTCACGATGCCATGCGCGACGCCGAGCCGCCGGTTGGTCGCGACCGCGTCGAGCATGCGCCGGTCGTGCGTGACGAGCAACAGCGTGCCCGGATACTCGGCCAGCGCAGCCTCGAGTTGCTCGATCGCCGGCAGGTCGAGATGGTTCGTCGGCTCGTCGAGCACGAGCAGGTTGACGCCCCGAGCCTGCAGTAACGCGAGCGCGGCCCGCGTGCGCTCCCCCGGCGACAGCGTCAGGGCCGGACGCAACACGTGCGCGCCCCGGAGTCCGAACTTGGCCAACAGCGTACGGACGTCGGCGTCATTCATCGCCGGCACCGCGTCGCCGAACGCGCGCGCCAACCTCTCCGGACCGAGGAACAACCCGCGCGCCTGATCCACCTCGCCGACCACGACACCGGAACCGAGCGACTGTTCGCCGTCGTCGAGGGGCGTACGGCCGAGCAGTGCGGACAGCAGCGTCGTCTTTCCGGACCCGTTGTCGCCGGTGATCGCCACCCGGTCGGCCCACGCGATCTGGAGGTCGACCGGGCCGAGGGTGAACCCGCCGCGGCGGACAACCGCGTGCCGAAGCGAGGCGACGACGGTGCCCGAGCGCGGAGCGGCCGCGATCGTCATCCGCAGTTCCCATTCCTTGCGGGGTTCGTCGACGACGTCCAGCCGCTCGATCAGCCGCTCGGTCTGCCGCGCCTTGGCCGCCTGCTTCTCGGTCGCCTCCGCGCGGAACTTCCGGCCGATCTTGTCGTTGTCCTTGGACTTCCGGCGCGCGTTGCGGACGCCGGTCTCCATCCAGTTGCGCTGCATCCGGGCGCGCGCTTCGAGGTCGGCGCGGGTGTCGGCGTACTCCTCGTACTCCTCGCGGGCATGCCGGCGTGCCACCTCGCGCTCCTGGAGGTACATGGCATAGCCGCCGCCGTACGTATTGACCTGCTGCTGTGCGAGGTCGAGCTCGACCACTCGGGTCACCGTACGAGCCAGAAACTCACGATCGTGGCTCACCACCACGGCGCCGGCCCGAAGTCCGGCGACGAATCCCTCCAGCCGCGCCAGCCCGTCCAGGTCGAGGTCGTTCGTCGGTTCGTCGAGCAGGAAGATGTCGTACCGGCTGAGCAGCAGCGATGCGAGCCCGGCCCGCGCGGCCTGCCCGCCGGACAGCGACGTCATCGGCTGCTCGAGGTCGATCGCGAGCCCGAGGTCGGCCGCGACCGTGGCGGCGCGCTCGTCGAGATCGGCG
>DATCXD010000118.1:0-2529 GCA_036566005.1 Micromonosporaceae bacterium
GACGCCGACCACGCCACCGATGTTGATAGTGGCCTGGCCGACCAGCCACGTCGTGATCCCGGCGGCCGCGATGCGGCGGAACGGGTCGGCCGACCGGCGGGCGATCCGAAAACCGGTGTAGGCGAGGACTCCGAGCAGCGCGAGCACGACAAAGCAGCCGACGACGCCCAACTCCTCGGCGATAAGCGCGAAGATGAAGTCGTTGTGCGCGTTGGGTAGGCGGCCCCATTTCAGGTGTCCCTGCCCCAGGCCGACGCCGAACCAGCCGCCGTTGGCGATCGCGTAGCGACCTTCCAACGCCTGGTAGCACGGATCATTCGGGTCACTCACGTTGCACTTCGCCGGCGACGACAGGAAGCCGGTGAGCCGCTGGATGCGGTAGCTCTGGACGAGCACGAGCGGGATGACCCCGGCGATGCCGATCGCGGTCAGCCAGGCGAAGACGCGCAGCCGCACGCCGGCGGCGTACATCAGGCCGACCAGCAGGATGGCCATGCAGATCATCGTGCCGAGGTCTCCGTAGCCGACCAGGAGCAGCATCAGCACCGCGCCCGGCACGAGGTTGCCGGCGATGTCACGGAAGCGCTTCTCGGTGCTTCCGGCGTGCGCCAGCACGCCCGCTCCCCACAGTGCCAGCGCCAGCTTGCCCAGCTCGGACGGCTGCATCTGCACCGGACCGAGGTAGAGCCAGAGGTCGTCGACGCGGATCGGGCCGAATTTCGGCGCGCCGAGCGCACCGATGCTGACCAGCCCCTGTGCCAGATCCTCGATGCCGACGAGGAGCAGCGCGACGGCCATCAGCGGCCGGGCGACGGCGTAGTAGGCGCGGGCCGGCAACCGCTGGGTGAACCAGAACGCGACGAGGCCGATCAACGCGTATATGGCCTGCCGGGTCACCGACGCGTACGGGTTGCCACTCGTCACGTACGCCTCGACGCTGGTCGCGGAGAAGACCATGACGAGACCGATCACGAGCAGCAGCCCGGAGCTCGCGAGCAGCAGGTAATAGGACGACAGCGGCCGAGCGAGCAGGCCGCGCAGGGCGGCGAGGGGATCGTGGGCGATGGCTTTCGGATTCGACGACGCGCGGGCACCGGGCGTGGAGCGCCCGTTCGATGCCGCCGTGGTGCGCCCGTTCGATGCCGCCGTGGACCGGCCGGGCCCGGCGGCGACGACGGTGCTGCCCGGCGTAGCTTCGGTGTCCACTCGGCGCCTCCTCGGTCGCGTCGGCGATCCGGCGAGTGGGCACCGTGATCGGTGAGCGGTCGCCGTGAATTGACGTCAGCCGGCCGGGTCCAACGCGCGGACCGCCGCGGCGAACGCGTCGCCACGCGCGTTGAAGCTCGCGTACATGTCCTTGCTGGCCGCCGCGGGCGCGAGCAGCACGGTGTCGCCCGGTCGGGCGAGGCTGGCCGCGGCCACGACCACCTCGCCCATCGCCCTATCATCCGTGGTCGGCACGTCGATGACGGGGACATCCGGCGCGTGTCGCGCAAGTGCCGCGATCACCTCGGCACGATCGACGCCGAGCACCACGGCAGCCCGGAGCCGGTCGACAACCGATGCCACGAGGTCGTCGACGTCGACGCCCTTGAGCTGGCCCCCCGCGATCCAGACGATCGACGGGTACGCGGCCAGCGACGCGGCCGCAGCGTGCGGGTTCGTCGCCTTGCTGTCGTCGACGTACGTGACGCCGGCGATCGTTGCCACGGTCGCGTTGCGGTGCGGCTCGGGCTGATATCCCGCCAGTCCGGTCCGTACGGCGTCCGGACCGACTCCGTACGCCCGGGCCATCGCGGCGGCGGCGAGCGCGTTGCTCACGTTGTGCGCGCCCGGCGGCCGGATCGCGCTCGCCTCGATCAGCGGCACCGACATATCGGCGTCTTCCCCGCCCGACCAGTCCACGCGGTCGATGAGTATGCCCTCGATGACACCGAGCTGGCCCGGCTTCGGCGCGCCGACCGTGAAGCCGACCGAGCGGCCCGTGACATTCGCGAGCCCGGTCGCGACGAGTGGATCGTCCAGATTGCCGATCGCGATTCCGCCCGCCGCCGGTGTCGCCGACCGCCAGATCTCGAACTTCGCGGCGACGTACGCCTCGAACGTGCCGTGCCATTCGAGGTGATCGTCGGCCGCGTTGAGGAATGCGCCGACCTCCGGCGCGAGCGTCGACGACCAGTGCAGTTGGAAGCTCGACAACTCGACGGCGAGCACATCGAACCCATCGCCGCCCCCGGAGGTCGCCGCCGAGGTCACCAGCGGTTCACCGATGTTTCCGAGCGCGGCGGCCCGCAGACCGGCCGCGCGCAGGATCGCCGCGAGCATCGTGACCGTGGTCGATTTGCCGTTCGTTCCGGTCACCGCGAGCCACGGTGGCGCGCCGGCGGCGCGCCGGCGCCAGGCCAGCTCCGGCTCGCTGTAGACATCGATCCCGGCCGCGACCGCGGCCGCCGCCAGGGCATCGTGCGGCGGCACTCCGGGGGACACGATCAGATCGTCGACCGCGTCCAACAACTCGATCGGCGGCGG
>DATCXD010000141.1:0-2434 GCA_036566005.1 Micromonosporaceae bacterium
AAAGGCACGTCGGCGGCGAGCGCACCGCCGCGCGTCGTGTCGCCGTCGATGCTCAGCTGCACGAAGACCTCGAGCGGCGGATGCCCGCTCGCGTCGCGGGCCCGGCCGAGCGCGTCGACCAGGCGGAGCCGATCCACCGAGTGCACGGCGTGGGCGTACCTGGCGACCGAGCGGGCCTTGTTGCGTTGCAACTGGCCGACGTGGTGCCAACGGACCTCGATGCCGGCCGCAGCGATCTCGGCCACCTTCGGCGCCGCCTCCTGCTCGCGGTTCTCGCCGATGTCCCGCACGCCGAGCGTGGCCAGGTGGGCCACGTCCGCCGCCGGATACGTCTTGGTTACCGCGACGAGAATGATCTCGGACGGATCACGTCCGACCGCTGTGCACGCGGATGCGATGCGCGCCCGCAGCCGCTGCAGGTTCGCGGCGATCTCGGCCGTGCGGGCCGAGGCACCGTCCGATCCGCCGGCCGGTGCGCCATTGTTGGCGCCCGCTGTCGCTGCGGCGATGATCGATCTCCCCAGGGGACTCGTGGTCGTGGCCGCCGGTTCCGGCACCGCCGGCGCCGATGGTCAACCGGTCGCGTCAGGCGCCGTTCTTCAGGAAATCCGGCACGTCGACATCGTCGAACAGTACGCGACGCGGCGTCTGCGTGGTCACCGCCGGACGCGGCAACCCGCCGTTGACGCCCGCCTCCGCACTCACCGTGGCCGTGACCGCGGCCTTGCGGGACTCGGCCGGCTTGTACGCCGGCGTCCCACCGTCGAACCCGGCCGCGATCACCGTCACGCGGACCTCGTCGCCGAGCGCGTCGTCGATGACGGCGCCGAAGATGATGTTCGCGTCGGGGTGCGCCGCATCCGTGACCAGTTGGGCCGCGTCGTTAATCTCGAACAGACCGAGGTCCGATCCGCCGGCGATCGAGAGCAGCACGCCACGGGCGCCGTCCATGCTCTGTTCCAGCAGAGGGCTGGAGATCGCCGCCTCGGCCGCCTCGACCGCACGGTTGTCGCCGCGCGCGCTGCCGATGCCCATGAGCGCGCTGCCGGCGCCACTCATCACGCTCTTCACGTCGGCGAAGTCCAGGTTGATCAGACCGGGCGTCGTGATCAGATCGGTGATCCCCTGTACGCCGGAGAGCAGCACCTGGTCCGCCTGCCGGAACGCATCCATCATGCTGATGCTGCGGTCACCGAGCGCGAGCAGTCGGTCGTTCGGGATCACGATCAGGGTGTCGCATTGGTTGCGCAACTCCTCGATGCCGACCTCGGCCTGCACCTGGCGCCGCTTGCCTTCGAAGGAGAACGGGCGCGTGACGACGCCGATAGTCAGCGCACCGATCTTGCGCGCGATGTTGCCGACCACGGGCGCTCCGCCGGTGCCGGTGCCGCCGCCCTCGCCACAGGTCACGAACACCATATCGGCGCCCTTGAGCACCTCTTCGATCTCGTCCTTGTGGTCCTCGGCGGCGCTGTGGCCGACCTCCGGATTCGCGCCGGCGCCGAGACCGCGGGTCAGTTCGCGCCCGACGTCGAGCTTGACATCGGCGTCGCTCATCAGCAGCGCTTGGGCGTCGGTGTTGATGGCGATGAACTCGACGCCCTTGAGCCCGACCTCGATCATCCGGTTCACGGCGTTGACTCCGCCGCCGCCGATGCCGACGACCTTGATGACCGCCAGGTAGTTGTGCGGAGGTGTCATCCCCGTCCTTCCCTCTAACCACTCGCGGCCAGGTAGTTCGCGAGGGTGAGGAACCCTCACCCTCTACTAGAGACTTAGACATATGTCAACAACTGCCCCTCCGGGCAAGGTATGCAACGCTTCGCCGCTAGCCAAGGACCTCGTGCGGCGTGTCGCCGGCCGGACCGGCCCTGGGATGCCAAAACACGGCCACACGCACGTCCGTGCGTTCAACGGGATGATCGCGTTCAACGGGGGTGACCGCGTTGCCGGGCTCAGCGGGGGCGACCGCGTTGCCGGCGCTCAGCAGAACACGACCACGGTCCGGGCACTCACTGGACGGTGACCACGTTCGGGGCGCTGACGTCGATGACCCGGCCGGATCGACCGAGCAGCGACGAGGCGACGCGCGCCTTCGTCGCGTTGTCAGTCGCGTCGCCCCACACGATCTCGCGTCCGCCGGTCAGCACGAGGTGGATCTCGACCGGTGTCAGCGCACTGACATGGTCCACTTTGTCGCGCAGGCCCGGCGGCAGTGACGCCAGCACGGCGAGCGCACCCACGGTGCTGGGATCGTCCGGGCCGGGGTTCGTCAGATCGACCACGACCACGCCGACCGGCACGCTGCCGACCGTACGGAAGGCCACGCCACTCGCATCCACGAGCCGGTACGACGTCGGCGTCTTTCCGTGGCCCGCCGCGCCGGGGACGGAAGCGACCGGTACGGGCACGGCGGCGACCGGCGTCCGCAGCC
>DATCXD010000087.1:0-4183 GCA_036566005.1 Micromonosporaceae bacterium
GGCTCGCGGGTGACCCGCGCGTTCGGCGGCAAGGGCTTGCCCGACGACACCATCGAGATCGAGCTCACCGGCACCGCGGGCCAGTCGTTCGGCGCGTTCGTGCCGCGCGGCGTGACGTTGCGCCTGTCCGGCGACGCGAACGACTACGTCGGCAAGGGCCTGTCCGGCGGGCGGCTCATCATCGCGCCCGACCCGACCGCACCGTTCGCCGCGGCCGACCGGCCGGCGGGCGAAGCCGCGGAGAACCAGGTCATCGCCGGCAACACCGTGCTCTACGGCGCGACCAGCGGAGAGCTCTACCTCCGCGGCCGAGCGGGGGAGCGCTTCGCCGTGCGCAACTCCGGCGCGGTCGCGGTCGTCGAGGGTGTCGGCGACCACGCCTGCGAATACATGACCGGCGGTACGGCCGTGGTCCTCGGCACGACCGGCCGCAACTTCGCGGCCGGCATGTCCGGCGGGCTCGCATACGTGCTCGACCTCAACCCGGATCTCGTCAACCGTGAGCTGGTCGATCTCGACCCGCTGGACGCGGCGGACGAGAAGGATCTGCACACGCTGCTCACGAACCACGCCGCCACGACCGGGTCACCCGTCGCCGAGCGACTGGTCGAGGCCTGGCCGGACTGCCTGGAGCGCTTCACCGCCGTCGTACCGCGCGACTACAAGGCCGTCGTCAAGCAGACCAACACCAACGGCAACGGCACCGCTAATGGCAATATCAGCGCCCCGGCCGACGTGTCACCAAACCGTTCCGTGCTACCGAGCATTTCCGTACCACAGAACCTCTCCGTACCACAGAGCCCTTCCGTACCACGTAACTCTGAAAGCTTTAACCCGCCTGTCGGCGACGGTGCCCACGCTGCGACCAAGCGAGGTCGGGCCAGTTTGGCCACGTCGGGATCAAGCCTGACCGCCCAGAGTGGGGACGCTGGCCCCATCAACGGCGAGACCACCGAGGCCAAAACCGAAGAACAGGCATCCCATGCCTGACCCGACCGGATTCCTGACGACGCCACGCGAACTGCCCAAGCGGCGGCCCGTGCCGATCCGGCTGATGGACTGGCGCGAGGTCTACACGCAGGCGGACGACGACCTGATCAAGGCGCAGGCCGGGCGCTGCATGGACTGCGGGATCCCGTTCTGCCACCACGCCTGCCCGCTCGGCAATCAGATCCCGGAGTGGAACGACCTCGTGCGGACCGGCGACTTCGCCGGAGCCCTCGATGACCTGCACGCGACGAATAACTTCCCGGAGTTCACCGGCCGGTTGTGCCCGGCGCCGTGCGAGGCCGCCTGCGTGCTGGCGATCCCGAGCGCCGGCGCGGGCGCCGCGCCGGTCACCATCAAGCAGGTCGAAGTCGAGATCATCAATCGTGGGTACGCCGCCGGAAACGTCACGCCCCAGCCGCCGGATGCGTACAGCGGCAAGTCGGTGGCCGTGGTCGGCTCGGGTCCGGCCGGTCTGGCCGCCGCCCAGCAGCTCGTACGGGCCGGACACGCGGTCACCGTCTACGAGCGCGATGCTCAACCGGGCGGCCTGGTGCGCTACGGCATCCCGGACTTCAAGATCGAGAAGATCCACGTCGAGCGCCGGGTCGCGCAGATGTCGGCCGAGGGCGTCGATTTCCGGACCGGCGTCGACGTCGGCCGCGACGTGACCGTGGCCGCGCTCCGCGACGAGTACGACGCGGTGTTGCTGGCCTGCGGCGCGCTGGAGGGTCGCGATGTGCCCGAGACGCCCGGGCGCGGGCTCGCCGGCGTACACCTCGCGATGGAGCATCTGGTCGCCGCGAACAAGGTGGTCGGCGGCGAGGCGGCGAGTACGCCGATCGACGCCGCCGGCAAGCACGTGATCATCATTGGTGGCGGCGACACGGCCGCCGACTGCCTCGGTGTCGCGCACCGTCAGGGCGCCGCGAGCGTCACGCAGCTCGACATCTACCCGACTCCGCCGGACGAGCGCGACGCCGGGCGCGACCCGTGGCCGACGTGGCCCTGGGTGCTGCGTAACTACCCGGCCCACGAAGAGGGCGGCGAGCGGGTGTTCGCGGTCGTGGTCAGCGAGTTCGTCCCGGCCGAGACCGTGACCGAGACCGAGGCAGGCGGCGGCGGCGGGCGGGTCGGCGGCGTACGGATCGACGAGGCGACCGTGACCCGGCGCGACGGCCGGCGGATCGTCACGCCGGTGCCGGACACGGGTCGCGTCCTTCCGGCCGATCTCGTCCTGCTCGCGATCGGTTTCGCCGGCACCGATGCCGACTGCGTGACGCGGGAGTTGGGTTTGTCCACTACGGTGAGCGGCGGCATCAGCACGGATGACGACTGGCAGGCGATCGGGCCGCAGCACGCGCTTGACGGCGTGTTCGTGGCCGGCGACATGCACCGGGGCGCATCGTTGATTGTCTGGGCGATCGCCGAGGGGCGCGCCGCCGCCGCGGCGATCCACCGGCACCTCGGCGCCGAGGACGAGCTTCCGGCGCCGGTCACGCCGTTCGCGACTCCGTTGGAGGCTAACGGGCTCGTGGTTCGCTGAGGCGCGAGCGCTCACCAACATTTCGCACCGACGGCCGGGTCGGTCGATCGCTACCTGCGTCAAGGAGACTAGCCTGATGCCCGTGAACCGTCGTGTGAAGATCGTGTGTACCCTCGGCCCCGCGGTGGCCAGCCCGGAACGCATCCGTGGCCTGGTCGAGGCCGGCATGGATGTCGCTCGGATGAACTTCAGCCATGGCGCGCACGCGGATCACGAGCGCGTCTACAAACTCGTACGCGAGGCCGCGAAGGGGACCGGCCGTGCGGTCGCGATCCTGGCCGACCTGCAAGGCCCGAAGATCCGGCTGGGTCGGTTCGCCGACGGCCCGCACGAGTGGCGCACCGGCGACACGGTCGTGATCACCAGCGACGACATCGTCGGCACGGCGAACCGCGTGTCGTGCACGTATAGCAAACTGCCGCAGGAGGTCCGGGCCGGCGACCGGCTGCTGATCGACGACGGCAAGGTCGCGGTCGAGGTCAAGGGCGTGCTCGGCACCGACATCAGCTGCCTGGTCATCGACGGCGGTCCGGTCTCCAACAACAAGGGCATCTCGCTTCCGCACGTGGCCGTCTCGGTGCCGGCCCTGTCCGAGAAGGACATCGAGGATCTGCGGTTCGCGCTGCGCCTGGGCGTCGACCTCGTCGCGCTGTCGTTCGTCCGGTCGCCCGAGGACATCAAGGGCGTACACGAGATCATGGACGAGGAAGGGATCCGCGTTCCGGTCCTCGCGAAGATCGAAAAGCCGGAGGCGGTCGACGCTCTCGAGCAGATCGTGCTCGCCTTCGACGGGACGATGGTCGCGCGCGGCGATCTCGGCGTCGAGATGCCGCTCGACCAGGTGCCGCTCGTCCAGAAGCGTTGCGTACAGCTAAGCCGGGAAAACGCAAAGCCGGTCATCGTCGCGACGCAGATGCTCGACTCGATGATCGAGAATTCGCGCCCGACCCGGGCCGAGGCGTCCGACGTCGCCAACGCGGTGCTCGACGGCGCCGACGCAGTGATGCTCTCCGGCGAGACGAGCGTCGGCAAGTTCCCGATCCTGACCGTGTCGACGATGGCGAAGATCATCGAGACGACCGAGGGCGGATCGCTTGACGTGCCAAGCCTCCAGCACGCGCCACGTACGCGGTCGGGTGCCCTCACCATCGCGGCCCGCGGCATCGCGGAGGCGATTGGCGCGAAGGCGCTCGTCGCGTTCACTCAGACCGGCGACACCGTGCGCCGCCTGTCGCGACTGCACTCGAACCTGCCGCTGATCGCGTGCACTCCGGACCCGAAGGTGCGCAGCCAACTCGCGCTGTCCTGGGGCGTCGAGACGGTCGAGGTGCCGAACGTACGGCACACCGACGACATGTTCCGCAGCGTGGATGGTGCCCTGCTCGCGATCGGCGGCGCCGAACCCGGCGACTACGTGGTGATCGTGGCGGGTACGCCGGCCAACACGCCCGGGTCGACGAACACCCTGCGCGTGCATCAGATCGGCTCGCTCGTCGAACAACACTGACGACGCGCTGACCACGCGATGACAACGACACCGGCCGGCCAGGATGCGGTCGACCTTTTGCTGCGGGTGCTCGATCTCGAACGGTTGGGCGACGCCTCGTTCCGCGGCATGAGCCCGCCGGTCGGGCCCCAGCGCGTGTTCGG
>DATCXD010000176.1:0-3097 GCA_036566005.1 Micromonosporaceae bacterium
GGGCGAGGCCGGTCAAGCCGGCCAGTTCCGCCCGGGTGAGTGCCGTCCCGTCGCGCAGGTACCGGAGCAGCCTGGCGGCATCCGGCGTAAGAAGGGCGGTACCCTCGCCGGCGTCATTCATGGGGCAATTCAACCACACCGATCGGCCACCACGGCAAAAGATGTCGGATCACATGCGACTTTCGATTGACAGTCGGCAAAAGTCTGCTTGAATGGAATTCGTCCCGCCGCGTCGTCGCGGCGGGTGGCACCTCGAGAGGAATCATGACCATGTTCCAGCCGTCCGTCCAGCTCTATACGGTGCGCGAAGCGCTCGAGGCCGATCTCACCGGCACACTGGAGCGCATTGCCGGCATTGGCTTCGGACTCGTCGAACCCTACAATTTCACCGCGTTCGCTTCCCTTGGCCCGGCGCTGCAGGCCGCGGGTCTGACCGCCCCGACCACCCACGCCCACTTCATCGGCGGCGACGCGGATGTCGTCTTCGCGGCGGCGCGGAAGCTCGGGATCGGCACCGTCGTCGAACCGTACGTTGAGCCGGAACGCTGGTCCAGCCTCGAAGGTGTGCGCGCGGTGGCCGCCGAGCTC
This sequence comes from Micromonosporaceae bacterium, assembly GCA_036566005.1. GTDB lineage: Bacteria > Actinomycetota > Actinomycetes > Mycobacteriales > Micromonosporaceae > DASQPR01. The sequence goes on from DATCXD010000176.1 coordinate 589, forward strand.
AACGCGGCGGCGAAGGTCGGCGCCCGGCACGGGATCCGGGTCGGCTACCACAACCATTCGCATGAGCTGTCGAGTCTTCTCGACGGACGGCCCGCACTCGAGGTGTTCGCCGACCTTCTGGACGACGCCGTGGTGCTCGAGGTCGACACCTACTGGGTCGCGGTCGGCGGCCAGGACCCGGTGCAGTTGCTCGGAAGGCTCGGCGACCGGGTGCAGGCCCTGCACATCAAGGACGGCCCGGCAACACTGGAAACCAAGGATCAGGTTGCCGTCGGCGCCGGATCACTGCCCATCTGGGACATCATCGCCGCGGCGCCAGACGCGTTGCGCGTCATCGAACTGGACGACTCCCGCGGCGATCGGTTCCGCGCCATCGCCGACAGCTTCGCGTTCCTCACCACGGAGGCGGCCGCGTGACCGGCACCGGGCGGGTCGGTGTCGGCGTCATCGGCGCCGGCGTCATCAGCACCCAATACTTAGAAAATCTCACCTCGTTTCCGGACCTCGACGTGCGATTCATCGCCGACATCGACGAGTCCCGGGCACGGGCGCAGGCGGTGGCGTTCGGCATCCCCGGCTTCGGCTCGGTCGCGGAACTGCTCGCGGATGACGCCATCGAGATCGTGGTCAACATCACCATTCCCAGGGTGCACGTCGAAATCGCCTGTCAGGTGCTCGCGGCCGGCAAGAACGTGTGGAGCGAGAAGCCGTTCGCACTCACCAGGGACAGCGGCAGGCAATTGCTCGATGCCGCCCATGCCGCGGGCCTGCGCGTCGCGTCCGCTCCGGACACGTTCCTCGGCGCCGGCCTGCAGTCGGCCCGGCGCCTGGTGGAGGGCGGCGAAATCGGAAGGCCGCTGACCGCCCTCACGCTCATGCAGAACCCGGGGCCGGAATCGTGGCATCCAAGCCCCGACTTCCTCTTTCAGGACGGCGCCGGGCCGCTGTTCGACGTCGGACCGTATTACATCACCGCGCTGGTCGAATTCTTCGGTCCGATCGCCAGGGTGAGCGCCAGCACCTCGAGGGCACGAGTGCGGCGCACCATCGGCTCCGGCCCGCGCGCCGGCGAGAGCTTCGACGTGACGGTGCCAACGCATGTCGGGGCGCTCTATGAGTTCGCCAGCGGGGCGAGCGCGCAGAGCGTGTTCAGCTTCGACTCGAACATTCGCAGAACCCAGTTCGAAATCGCGGGGGTCGACGGCAGCATGGTCGTCCCCGACCCGAACTTCTTCGACGGCGAAATCACGGTGCATCGCGCCGGGGACGAAATCTCGACCTGGCCGGCCAAGGGCACCACGACCAGCCGGGGCATCGGGGTGGTTGAGTTGGCCAGGGCCATCCGGGCAGGTCGTCCGGAGCGCGCGTCCGGCGAGTTGGGGTTCCACGTGCTCGACGTCATGGCGTCCACCATCGAATCCGGCGAGCGGCACGAGAGCGTCGAGGTCGCCAGCACCGTGCAAATCGCGCCGGCACTGGACGAGGAATGGGATCCCAGGGCCGTGACCCTGGCGCGATGACCGATCCGTCGTCGGGGCCGCTCGGCGTCGCCATCGTCGGTGGTGGCTTCATGGCCAGGGTGCACAGCCGCGCCGCGCGGGCCGCTGGGGCGAAACTCGTCGGGGTCGTATCCTCCACCGCGGAGCACTCGGCGCAAGCGGCGGCGGACCTCGGCGCCGTGCGGTCGTACGCGTCGCTGGACGAACTGCTGGCGGATGCCGCCGTTGACGTCGTGCACGTGTGCACGCCGAACGTGCTCCACGTGCCACAGGCGCTCGCCGCGATCCGCGCCGGCAGACACGTGGTCTGCGAGAAACCGCTGTCCACCAGCGTGACCGGGGCGGAAACCCTGGTCGCCGCGGCAGCCCGCGCGCAGGTGAGCGCGACAGTGCCATTCGTCTACCGGTTCCACCCGATGGTGCGCGAGGCCCGTGCACGAGTGCTCGCCGGCGAGGTCGGCCGGATTCTCTCCGTGCAGGGCTCCTACCTGCAAGACTGGCTGCAGTCCGCCGGCGACGACAACTGGCGGGTCAATCCCGACCGGGCCGGCCGCTCCCGCGCCTTCGCCGACATCGGCTCGCACCTCGTCGACCTCATCGAATTCGTCACGGGCGAGCGTGTGACCCGGGTCGCCGCGACCTGGCGCACCTTCTTCGAGGAGCGGGTGGTGCACCGGCAGATTCAGACCGAAGACGCCGCCGCCGTCGTCCTGGAGACCTCCGGCGGGGCGATCGGCACGCTGCTCGTCTCCCAGGCCGCCCCCGGCCGGAAGAACCGGCTGCACCTGGAAATCGCCGGCGCTGCCGAAAGCATCGGGTTCGATCAGGAGCACCCGGAGTCGCTGTGGCTGGGCCGCCGCGCCGGTTCCCAATTGATCATGCGTGAGGCCGAGCAGTTGCATCCGGATGCCGCGCGGCTCAGCATTCTGCCCGCCGGTCATCCGCAGGGCTATCAGGATGCCTTCAACGCGTTCGTCGCCGACAGCTACGCGGCAATCGGCGGCGCCAGC
>DATCXD010000203.1:0-6925 GCA_036566005.1 Micromonosporaceae bacterium
GGCCGCCGCGAGGACGTTGCCGATGGTCAGCTCCGGCAAGGCGTACACCCGCATCGAGGGCCAGGCCACGGCCGTGGCGAGCGGGCGCTCGGCCTCGGCCACGGCGAGCGCGGGTTCGACCTCGGCGAGCATCGCGAGTAGGTCAACGGCATCGTCAGCGAGGGCGCGGCGCCAGGTCGCCGGCTCGACGCCCGGCGGCGTCCAGGCGGGCGGGGCGAGCATGACGACAACGACGCGACGGGGCACCGCTCAATCGTCGTGCACGGGCGTGCCGTGCGCGGCGGCGACCCCTTCCAGGTAGCCGCGGGCCCGCTCGGCCTTGGGGTAGCGGTTCACCAGCGACCAGAACATCGCGTTGTGCACCGGCACCACGAGGTGCGCGATCTCGTGCAGGAGCACGTAGTCGACGACCCAGTCCGGCATGTGCATGATCCGGTCGGAGACACGGATAGTCGCATCGTCCGGCGTGCAGGACCCCCAGCGACCGTTCTGGTTTGCGACCCAGCGCACGCTGGCCGGCTTGGTCACCGCGCCGTAGTCGGCGAAGTAGCGGGCGGCCAGGCGAAGGGCTCGGACCGTGAGCTCGGCATCCGTCCGCTTGGCCCGACCATCGCGAGCCGCGAGACGATCAAGCATCTTGTCAACCCACTCGCGCTCCTCGGCGCGGGTGAACTGATCGGGGATGAGGACGATGACGCGGCCGCCGTCCCGATATGCGGACACGGTCGACAGGCGGCGCTGGCTGCGTCGCACTTCAACATTTGGCTTCCCAGCGATGGGCACGGGTCCCCCGCGATCAGCCGGGGTGGCCCGGAACTGGAGTCACCCTGGCACGCTAACGGCCGACAACCGGGGGTGCGCAAGGCCCAACTGACCGCGGCCCGCCGGACTTGATCGGATTGGTGACCTGGTGCCCGAAAGATTCTTTGGATCATGAATGAGGCATTGGATGCGGCAGTCATTTTCCACATAAACGCCGGTTTCGTACGTATTCTACCGGCGTGTCCCCGCAGAACATGTCGCGCTGAGGCAAGCGGCGATGCACAGTAGATCAGTCGGCCGCACCGGCGGTCCCGGGCATCGAGCACAACACGCCCGCTGGAATTACGAGGAGGGCATTGTGGCCGGAAAGGGCCAGGCCGAGGAGAAGGTCGAGAAGTACAACGGATATTGCGTCAAGTGCAAGGAGAAGCGCGACTTCGACGGCACAGTGGCGATCACGAAGACCGGTATGCGCATGGCGAAGGGACCGTGCCCGGTCTGCGGCACCACGATGAACCGGATTCTCGGCAAGGCGTAGGCGCCAGAGCGGCACGGCGTAGGCGCCAGAGCGGCACGGCGCAAGCGTCGACGAGGATCTGCCATAGTCGCGGCACGGCACGCCTCCGGGCGGCCGTGCCGCGTGCTGTCCGCTCTCCCCGCCCTCGTCCGCGACCTCAGCCCCTGTGTGTCACCCCGGCCTTCGTCTCGTGACCCCGGCCAAGATCATCCGGAACTGTACGGAACTTGGGCGCTCGACCGTGCCGCGACCGGCCAACTTCCATACAAGTCCAGCCACATCCACAAGTCCAGCCGCATCCGGCCACGCGCACGCACACGCACACTCCAACGACGCAACCGGCGCAAAACCCGCGCCCGGCGAGCGCCCGGACGTACCAAGCCAAGATCACCCGGAACTGTACGGAACTTGGGCACTCAACCGTGCCGCGACCGGCCAAGTTCCGTACAAGTCCAGCCACATCCGGCTACGCGCACGCGCAAGCACATTCCAACGACGCGACCTGGCATAGAACCCGCGCCTGGTGAGCTCGGACTGCCAAGCCAAGATCACCCGGAACTGTACGGAACTTGGGCGCTTGATCGTGCCGCGACCGGCCAACTTCCGTACAAGTCCAGCCGCATCCAGCCATGTCCAGCCGCATCCAGCCACGCGCACGCGGACTCCAACGCCGCAACCCGGCGGCGAGCGCAACTATCTGTCGGATAGGCGACAGACCGGCGCGGGTTCTGTGGATAACTTGTGGCCATCCTCGGGATTTTCGGTGATGGCCGGACATGCCGTTGTGGACAACGGCGCAGTGACGCCGGTTGGTGTGTCAGCGTCACGGCATGACATCGCGAGTCTCGCCCGCCGGCACCAGACGCGGACGGTTGACGTTGCTTCCCGGACTATCCCGACTGTGGCGCGACGAGACCGCCGTTCAACTCGGCACCGACCCGTCGCGGGCGATCGTCATCGAGCTGCCGGATCCCGGCGCGGCCCGGGTTCTGGATCTGTTGGACGGCTCCCGTACGGAGCGGGCGGTGCTCCGTGACGCCGGCGCACTCGGGGTGCCCCGACACGTGACCTCGGCAATGATCTCCGCTTTGCGCACGGCCAACGTCCTCATCGGCACGGAGAGCCTGGTGCCGTCCTCGATGCCCGAGACGGTGCGGCGACGATTGCTGACCGAGGCGGCCGCGATCGCGATGGCGGGGCGGGCCGTCGAGATCCCAGGCCTCGATGCGCACGACGACGGCCCAGCGACCACAGATCCAACGTCAACGCGAAGCCCGGCGCCAACGAACCAAGGAACGCCAGCGGATCAAGGAGCGCCAGCCGACCAAAGAGCGCCAGCCGACCAAAGAGCGCCAACGGCCGCGGTGCCAACCGGCCGGACGATCGCAACCGCCCGAGCCGGCCGACGGGTGCCGCCGGCCGAAGCGATTCGACGGCGCGCGGCCGCTTCCGTACAGGTGACCGGCGGGAGCCGTCTCGTCGTGCCGATCGCCTCGACGCTCGCTCGCGCCGGCGTCGGCCACGTCGATCCGGCGGTCAGCGGCCGCGTCGGAGTCAACGACGATGCGATCGGGGGTCTCACGCCGGCGGATACCGACCGGCCGCGCGGCACCGCGGCCAGTGAAGCTGTCCTGCGAGCGGCGCCATTCACCGATACCCGCGCGCTCCGGGTCGGCGGCGCCTCGTTCGTCGTACAGGTGGGCCAGGGTGTGCCGGCGGAACTGGCTGCGTTCGCGTACGCCAGGAAGTCTCTCGCGCATCTGCTGATCGAGGAACGCGACGACACCGTCCTGATCGGTCCGCTCGTGCCGCCCGGCGGCTCGCCGTGCCTGCGCTGCCTTGACCTGCACCGCCACGATCGCGACCCGGCGTGGCCGACGCTGGTGGCCCAACTTGCGACATCGACCGAATCGGCGCCGACCGTCTCGACCGCCACGACCATGATCGCGGTCGGGGTCGCGGTCGCCCAGGTCCTTGCCTATCTCGACGGCGACGACGCCCCGACGATCGGAGCTAGCATCGAGGTCGGGCCGCCCAGCACGCTGCGCCGGCGGAGCTGGGGACCGCATCCGCGTTGCGACTGCGCGTACCGTTCGCCTCACCGGCGGCGGGCCAGAGCCGGCTGACCAACGGCCCGGCGAGCCAACGGCCCGACGAGCCGACCAACCAACCGCCGGCAGCGGGGCAGAGCCGACCGACCAACGGCCACCGACCAAGGGCTGGGAGAGCCGAGGCCGGGCGAGCCGGCGGCGTCGACAGCAGGTGTTCTGCCGGGGCATCGCCCGGCCGGATCCGAACCAGGCGCCGGGTTCGGCAACGGGATGGGGTTGAATGATCCAGTGACGGACATTCCCCGGCGCGCCGTATCCCGCACGGCACGATTGGCCTCGCTACCACTCGGCTTTGCCGGCCGTGCCGCGCTCGGCCTCGGCAAGCGTGTCGGTGGCATCGCGTCTGATGTCGTCACCGCCGAGATCCAGGAGCGGACGGCCGAGCATCTGTTCAGCGTTCTTGGGCAGCTCAAGGGCGGCGCTATGAAGTTCGGTCAGGCGCTGTCGGTGTTCGAGGCCGCGCTCCCCGAGGATCTCGCTGGGCCGTACCGGCAGGCGTTGACGAAGCTCCAGGAAGCCGCGCCACCGTTGCCCGCCGCCACCGTGCACAAGGTCCTCGCGACCGAGCTCGGGCCGCAATGGCGAAGCAAGTTCCTCGACTTCGAGGACGTCCCGGCGGCGGCGGCGAGCATCGGCCAGGTGCACCGGGCCGTCTGGAAGGGTCGGGGCAAGGCCGGCCGCCAGGTCGCGGTGAAGATCCAATATCCGGGCGCCGGGCCGGCATTGCTGACCGACCTCTCCCAGCTGTCCCGGCTCGCGAGTCTCTTCAAAATTCTGCAGCCCGGCCTCGATGTGAAGCCGCTTCTGGCCGAGTTGCGGGCCCGGATCACCGAGGAACTCGACTACGAACTCGAAGCGAAGGCGCAGCGCGGATTCGCCAAGGCGTATAAGGGCGACGCCGAGATCTTCATCCCGGCCGTCGTCGGCTCGTCCAGCCGTGTTCTTGTCACGGAGTGGATCGACGGGACGCCGCTGTCGCAAGTCATCGCGAGCGGCAGCGAGGAGATGCGCAACCGGGCGGGCTACCTGATGGCGACACTGCATTTCTCCGGCCCGACGCGGGCCGGCCTGTTGCATGCCGACCCACACCCGGGCAACTTCCGGATGCTCGACGACGGTCGCCTGGGCGTGCTCGACTTTGGCGCTGTTGCCCGGCTGCCGCACGGACACCCGGAGCCGATCGGCCGTCTGACGCGACTGGCGCTGGAGGGCAAGGCCGCCGATGTGCTGGAGGGACTTCGCGAGGAAGGATTCGTCAAGTCGACCGTCGACGTCGACGCGGACGCCGTCCTCGGATATCTGCGTCCACTGATGGAGCCGATCGCGGAGGCGGAGTTCCAGTTCACGCGGGCGTGGTTGCGTGCCGAGGCGGCCCGCATTGCCAACCCGCGCAGTCCCGCGTTCCAGCTCGGAAAGCAGCTCAATCTTCCGCCGTCGTACCTGCTCATTCACCGGGTCACGCTCGGTTCGATCGGCGTGTTGTGCCAGCTGGAGGCGCGAGCGCCATACCGCTCGGTCGTGGAACGCTGGCTGCCGGGCTTCGGCGGCGAACTCGACTAGCGCCGCACCCAGCACGCGAAAGCGGACCGCCCGCCCGGCCTGAGGCCGGGCGGGCGGACGGTGTGTTGTATCGAGTACCGAATCGGGTGTTACTGGTGGCCCCGGATGCGTCGCTGCACGCTGCGAGCACGCATGGCGATCTCACGGGCAGGTCGGGAAGCCTCAGAGGTGTAGTCCTGAGGCCCAAGCATTCGGGCCCGGCTCATAGCTTCGTGGATGATTAAGCGATCGATCGCGTTCATTTCGTTGCTCCTCGTTAGGGTCGTGCGCTTCGTGGCGTTGATGGACCGTGTCCGCGGTCGCGTGATAGCTGTCGTCTTCATGTCAGGCCACCGAACCGGCCAGCACCGCGAAGTCCTGGCTGCGGGCCAGCTCCGCGTCCCGGGCCAGATCGGCCTTGCGCGGCCGGCCACGGGGCCGCTTGCGGGCGATCACGACGCCATGATCGAAGATCTCCCCACCCCAGACGCCCCAGGGCTCGGACCGGTCGAGTGCACCGGCAAGGCACTCCACCCGGACCGGGCAGTCGAGACACATGGACTTCGCGAGTTCGAGTTCGGCCGGCGAGTCGGCGAACCAGAGGTCCGGGTCGAACCGGCGGCAGGGCACTTCGACGTCGACCTCGACCGCTTGGTCGAGTGGTGCGAACGCCAGAGACATCGTCGTTTCACCTCTTTCCAACGAGTTGGTGGGCGGTGCGGCACTGGAGTTGCGCGGTGGTGCGCTTGCTTGCGACGTAGGTCGGACGGGACTTGTGGGATGGACCGGGTGCGGTCCGCACCGGCTTCGTGCTGCGGTCATCTGACCTCGATCGGTAGTAGGGATCGGATTGTCGAACGCTCGGCGGACACTTTCTGGCGTGACCGGCGTCGGCCTGGAGAAACACACCCCGGGCAAAGCGACTCCTGACAAACGCTGTTGAACAAACAGAGAGGCCGCGGAATCCCTTGGCGGGTTCCGCGGCCTCGAGGTGAGCCGACTGGTCGTGGTTAGACCGGCCTACCTCGAGGTGGAACGCCGCGCGCCTTCGTCTCCGCCGGAACGGCGACGGCAGCCATCGGGGATCCCTGGGCAGCAGAGCCACTGATGCCGTTGGCACCATTGCTCGGCTGGATCCGAACATCGAACGTGATGGAACGCGACTCGAGAAGCGAGCCACCGATTGCGTCACCCTGGACAGCCAGGAAGCCCACCTTGCTCGGGTGGGCAAGCTTCGCGGCGGGCGTGCACACGCGCAGCACAGGCAGCACCGCCGTCTGGGAGGTGTAGCTCTCCACGTCGGTCACCCCTCTCTGCGTGTGTGATCCCGATGCGAGATCAAATCTTGGCGCGGTCGACACAAGCCTCCCGCTGACAAAATGCAGGTTAGTTGTCAGTGCGGGAGCCCGGCAACCGATTAAACGTCCGTCGGCCGAACTTTTTTGAAATTTCCTTCCCGCGGTCTGCCGGCGGTGCCACTCGGCCCCTGTGACGGTGGACATTCGGCTTGATCATTTGACTTCCTCGACCATCGCGACCGCGTTGTCCACAGCCGCGCCGCCGACCAACGCCAGTACGGCGGGGCCGTAGCGCGCGAGCTTGCGGGGTCCGATGCCGGCGATGTCGACCAGGCCGGCATCATTGGACGGTTGGCGCTCGGCTAGTGCCAACAACGTGGCATCGGTGAACACGACATAGGCCGGGACCTTCGCCGCTGACGCAGTGCGGGTCCGCCACTCCCGCAACCGCTCCAGCAGCACCTCGTCGAGATCAGACGGGCACGTGGCACACCGGCCGAGCTTTCGCTCCGGGCCCGTGAGCAGTCCCGTGCCGCACACGCGACACGACACCACGACGCTACGTCGTTCCGCAGTCCTCCGACCCGATCGCCCGGTCGCCCCAGTCGTCTTCGACGCTCCGGGGTCGCTGCCGGGCAGGAATCGACTCGCCCGTCGCTGGCGGCCACCGGGCGCGCGCGAACCCGCATACGACATCC
>DATCXD010000212.1:0-5029 GCA_036566005.1 Micromonosporaceae bacterium
CCGCCGCCATCGACACGTTTCGGGACTTCGTCGCGGGGGAGACGCTGGCAACATCGGTCGAGGTCGGGCCGGTCGACGATGGTTTTGCCGGCGAGGTCGGTGACGGCGAGACCGTACGCGTCCGGGTCGCCAAGGCCTGACGGCATTGGGAGCCGCGTGGGCCGGGCCGCTGAACTGCGGGCGACCCACCCGGCTCAGTCGCGTGGACCGGCCCGGCGAACGGCGGGGCGACCCAGGAAGTCAGTCGGCCGCCGTCTTCCGACGCTGGGCGTACCGGCCGGTGTACTCCTGGCCGGACAGCTTCTGGATCTCGGTCATGATTTCATCGGTGATGGCCCGCATCGTGGACCTGTCGTCGGTGCGGTGCGAGAAGTCAAGCGGCGTTCCGAACTTGACGATCACGCCGGAGCGTCCGAGCATGGCGAGCCGCGGGATGGTGTGGCCTTTCGGCTGGATCTTCTCGGTGCCGAGGATGCCGACCGGCACGACCGGCACACCGGCCTGCATGGCGAGACGTGCAACGCCGGTACGCCCGCGATAGAGGCGGCCGTCGGGTGAGCGCGTGCCTTCGGGGAAAACGCCGACGAGTTCACCGGACTTCAACACCGGCACGGCATCGTCCAGGGCATTCAACGCGGCCCGGCCGCCCTCACGGTGCACGGGAATCGTGCCGAGGCCGTGCATCAGGCCGGCCATCGCCTTGCCCTTGAGCCCGGGCAGGTGAAAATACTCCTCCTTGGCCCAGTAGTGGACCTGCCGGTCGACAACGGACCCGAGAAACAGCTGGTCAGCAACGGACAGGTGATTCGCGGCGAGGATCGCGCCACCGGTGCGCGGGACGTTTGACAGCCCTTCGACGTGCGGCAGATATCCGTACTTCATGAACGTGCCGACCGTCAGCTTGCCGACGATGTACACCGGTGTCACTCGAATCTCCTACCTCCCCGGCGCTGCGCTTCGGCGCGTGCGCCCGGCGCACGACCGCGGCCTCACCCTAATGCGTGGTCGCGAACAACGGAATGCCAGGTCAAGCACGACTCGGTAGCCGGAGCCGGAACCGGTCGCGGTGCGGCATATCGGAACCGAGCGCGAGCGCCGTCGCGTACGCGCCGGTCGTGATCGTGAATTTGAAGCCATGTCCCGAGCAGGCCGACAGCAGGACGACGCCGGGCCGTCCAGGGCAGTCGTCGATGACGAAGTCCGTGGTCGGCGTCGACGTGTAGTGGCAGGCGCGAACGTCGATGATGTCGAGCGGTCGATCCAGCGCGAAGAGTCCGGTCACGACGTCGGTGACCTCCGCCATCGATTCGGCCCGGATCGCCGCGTCGTCCGGCTCGGCCGGATCGAGCACCTGCTGCTCGCGATCGTGCTGATGGATGCCGGCGAGGTGTATGAATCCGCCGTCGGCTCCACTGTCGGCGCCGGCGACGTTCACCATGCCGTAGTACCCGGCGCCGGCGTAGTCCATCCACGGATGGGGCTGCCCGTCGCCGAGCGGCGCGTCGGTGCGGAATACGACCTGGAAGCGTCGGGTGATGACAAACGACGCGGCAGCCTCGGGTGCCAGACGGAACGCCCACGGTCCGCCGGCCACGATCGCACGGTCAAAATCATCGAACCCATCACGGGTACGGACTCGGACGCGTCCTGCCTCGCCGGTCGGTTCGATCGCGGTGACCTCGGTGTGATCTCGAAGGCGCGCGCCGGCCGCCGCCGCCGCCTCGGCCAGTGCCGTGCGGACCTGGGTGGTGTCCATGACTCCGGCACCCGGCTCGTAGACGGCCGTGCCGCCGTCGGGCACCGCGATGCCGAACTCCGCCAGTCGCCGGTCGCCGGTCCGCACGATCTCGTACGGTTGACCGGCGTCGCGGATCGCACCGGACACCGTCGCCACGTCGTCGGAGGTGCCGGTGTGGAACCCGCCGCGAATCCGCATGAGTGTGCGGCCGGTCTGCTGAGCGAGCGCATCCCAGCGCGGCATCGTCTCGCGCATGAGGTCCGCGTAGAACGGGTCGTCGTACCCGAACCGGATGATTTTGCCCCGGCCGCCCGAGCTTGCCGGTTGGTTGTCGAGATCCGACTGTTCGTAGCCGACAACCTCGCAGCCTTGCTCCGCCGCGGAAAGGGCGGCGCCGAGTCCGGCAGCCCCCAGTCCGATCACGGCGACCTTGGTCCCAGTCCCGTCCGTCATGCGTACATCATCCTCTAACGGCGGCCACCATGGTCCCGTAGATCACCGATGACCACACAAGTGTGGGTGACGCGACACCGGTTAGCGTGGTCAGACCGCGTGGATGATGACGCCGACGAGCAGGCCGAGCACGAGCAGTCCGCCGGCCCGTCGCATATGTACGAAGGCGACCGGCGCCCACCACAGCGGCCACACCACGTCCTCCGGTGGCGCCTCGGTCGGCTTGGGTTGGCTGAACGTCTTCAACGTGCCCCATAGCGCGATGGGTATCGCGGCCAGGGTGAGCAGCGCCGGCCACGGCATCGCTTCGACGATCACGCTGATGACAACGCCGACGTAGTACAGGACGAGCATGGCCTGCGTGGCGATCTTCGCGCGGCGTTCACCCAGGATGACCGGCAGCGTATGAGTTCCGATCGGCTCGTCGTACGGGATCTTGTCGATGTGCTTGCCCATCAGCACGGTCGTGGGCAGCAGCGCGTACGTGACGGCGGCGAGGTTCACCTTCCAGTCGACCGTACCGAGGCCGGCGTAGTAGACGCCGCCGACCATGAGCGGTCCCCAGGTGATGAAGACGTCAAGCTCGCCGAGGCCGTACTTCTTCAGGCGCAGTGGTGGCGCGGTGTAGGCATAGGACAACAGCAGGCCGACGAGCGCGTACACGATGATCGGCCAGCCATGCCGTACGGTCAGCACGATCATGATCACGAGGTCGATCACATTAGCCACGAGAATGGCGGCGACCAGCTGCTTCTTCGTGACGAGCCCGGTGAGGATCGGGTGCGGCGCGTAGAGCGCGCGGGGATAGTCGGCCGTGTCGCTGCCGACCTCGGTATCGGCGAGGTCGTTCATCATGTTGTTGGCCACGTGCGCGACCAGGATGCCGACGATGGCGAGCGCCAGCCCGAGCCAGTCGATGCCGTGGATCGCGGCGTAGCTGCCGGCCGGTCGGTCGGCAACGGCTGCGAGCAGCAGCGCGATCAAGCCTGAGAACAACGTGAGCGGAAGGACGCCGGCCCTGGTGATGACGAGCCATCGGGTGACGCCGTCGACGATGCCGCGTTCCGGTGGGTTGGTGGTGAGGAACGCATATCGCCAGGCGGCGACGCGCTCGGAGAGCGGGAGGGGGGTCTGGGTCGGCCCGGTCTGTGTCGGCCCGGCCTGGGTTGCTTCGCCTGTCACGGTTGTCAATGTTACTCACCGGTTGCGGCGACCTTAACCGTCAAGATCCGTGACCTTGAACTCGCCGGTGCCTGATCTTGAAGCCGAGAGGCACCTGACGTCGCAAGGTCACGGATCTTGACGTGCCAGCGCCGCGCACTGGGGCCGCAACGGCTCAGCGACCGGCCCGGTACCGTGAAGGGTTCACCGGGAGGATCACCATGACCGTCACCACTGTTTTCCCGCAGCTCGAACGGCTGCTGCCGCAGGTAAACAAGCCCATCCAGTACGTGGGCGGCGAACTCGGCGCCGTGGTCAAGGACTGGGAGTCCGCGTCCGTACGGTGGGCGCTCATGTACCCGGACGCGTACGAGGTCGGGCTGCCCAACCAGGGCGTCCAGATCCTCTACGAGGTGCTGAACGAGCAGCCCGACGTCCTGGCCGAGCGCACGTACGCGGTCTGGCCGGATCTCGAGAAGCTGATGCGCGAGAACCGCGTTTCCCAGTTCACGGTCGACGCTCACCACCCGGTGGGCGCGTTCGATCTGTTCGGCATCTCGTTCTCGACCGAACTGGGTTACACGAACATGCTGACCGCGCTCGACCTGGCGTTCATCCCGCTGGATGCGCGCGACCGCACCGACGAGCACCCGATCGTCGTCGCCGGTGGCCATGCCGCGTTCAACCCCGAGCCGATCGCGGACTTCATCGACGCCGCCGTGCTCGGTGACGGCGAGGAGGCCGTCCTCGAGATCACCGGGATCGTCCGGGAGTGGAAGGCCGAGGGCAGCCCGGGCGGCCGGGACGAGATCCTGCTCCGGCTGGCCCGTACCGAAAGCGTCTACGTTCCGCGTTTCTACGACGTAGACTATCTGCCCGACGGGCGGATTCAGCGCGTCGTCCCGAACCGGCCGGACGTTCCGTTCCGCGTCCACAAGCGGACCACCATGGATCTCGACGCGTGGCCGTACCCGAAAAAGCCCCTGGTGCCCCTGGCCGAGACGGTGCATGAGCGCTACGCCGTCGAGATCTTCCGCGGCTGCACGCGGGGCTGCCGCTTCTGCCAGGCGGGCATGATCACGCGGCCGGTCCGGGAGCGGTCGATCACGACGGTCGGCCAGATGGTCCGCGATGGCCTGGAGTTTTCCGGCTTCTCCGAGGTCGGCCTGCTGTCGCTCTCGTCGGCCGATCATTCCGAGATCGGTGACATGTGCTCCGGCCTGGCCGAGCAGTACGCGGGCACGAACGTGTCGCTGTCGCTGCCGTCGACGCGAGTGGACGCGTTCAACATCGATCTCGCGAAGGAACTGTCGCGCAACGGCCGGCGCACCGGTCTCACGTTCGCGCCGGAGGGCGGCTCGGAACGGATCCGCAAGGTGATCAACAAGATGGTCACCGAGGAGGATCTGATCCGTACGGTCGTGACGGCGTACACCAACGGCTGGCGCCAGGTGAAGCTCTACTTCATGTGCGGGTTGCCGACCGAGACCGATGAGGACGTCGTCCAGATCGCGCAGATGGCCCACGAGGTCATCAAGGCGGGCCGGGCGGCAACCGGATCGAAGGACATCCGCTGCACGGTGTCGATCGGCGGGTTCGTGCCGAAGCCGCACACCCCGTTCCAGTGGGCCGCCCAACTTGATCATGAGACCACGGACGCCCGCCTGGCCAAGCTCC
>DATCXD010000215.1:0-7321 GCA_036566005.1 Micromonosporaceae bacterium
CGCGCGTCTGACTGTCCGCGAGGCGGCTCGTCGCGTCGACGCGGCGCCGGGAGACACCGAGACGAACCGCTGGGTCTGGCGAGCGAAGCTCCTGGCCGGTGACACCGCGGCCGATGTCGCCGCCTCGATGCTGGCAGCGGCCGGCACGTCGGCCAGCCGGCGCGGCCATCCGTTGGAGCGACTGTTCCGCGACGCGAGATGCGGCGCCCTGCAGCCGGCGACCTCGGACGTGTGCGCCGACTGGCTCGGCGTTGCCGCGATCGGCGGCGACCCGGATTCCGACGGCTCGGCACCGCGATGGTGACCGGGGCGGCGATCGCCGGGATCGCGCTCGCCCACCCGCCCGTGACGACCCAGGACGAACTCTGGGACGGCTTCTTCGCCAAGCACTACAGCGGCGTGCAGCGCGCGTTGGCGAAGCGGATCTTCGCCAACTCCGGCGTGCGCGCGCGGCACGCGGTGGTCAACCCGACGGTCGAGGACGTGTCAGCCTGGTCGACCGGCCGCCGCATGCAGCGCTATCTCGTCGAGGCGATGCCGCTGGGCAAGTCGGCCGTTGCCGACGCTCTCGCCGCCGCGGGCGTGGCCGCTACCGACGTCGGGCTGTTCGCGGTGTGCTCCTGCACCGGGTACGTCACCCCTGGCCTCGACATCCTGCTCGCCCGTGACCTCGGCATGGCGGCGTCGACCCAGCGGCTCAACATCGGACACATGGGCTGCTACGCGGCGCTGCCCGGCCTCGGCGCCGTCCGCGACTACGTGCGCGCGAACGAGCGGCCGGCCGTACTGCTCTGCATCGAATTGACCAGCCTGCATGTGCAGCCGGCGACGGCCGAAGCGGAGCAGATCGTTGCGCACGCGCTGTTTGCCGACGGCGCGGCCGCCGTCGTGGTCACGCCGGAGGCACGCGGGTACGAGGTGATGGAGGTGGCCGCCGTGACCGACACGGCTACGGCCGACCACATGACCTGGGACGTCACCGATCTCGGATTCCGGATGGGCCTGTCCGCGCGGGTCCCGGACGTACTCGCGATCCACGTCTCCGGGATGGTGGACGGTCTCCTCGGACGTCACGGGCTGAGCCGCAGCGACATCGGCGGATGGGCCGTACACCCCGGTGGGCCGCGCATCCTCGATGTCATCGCGGCCGAACTCGCCCTGCCAGCAGGCGCCCTGGACGATTCCCGCGCCGTACTGGCCGAGCATGGCAATTGCTCGTCGCCAACGGTGCTCATGGTGCTGGACGAGATCATGCGGCGACGGCAACCGCCGCGCTGGACCGTCGCGCTCGCGTTCGGGCCCGGTCTCACGCTTTACGCCGCCCTGCTGCGCTTCTAAGCGCCGCGTTTCCCTGGGCGCCTGGACCGACGCGCGAAGGAGACGCGCGAAGGCTAGTCGAGTGCGGCGAGCGCGTCCCGGAAGTCGCTGATCTTGTTGGCGTGGCTGAACGTCCGGATCACGTTGTGGGACGTGTCCACCAGGATGGCGGTGACCTGACCGGCCGGGCGAGCATTGCGATCCGGTCCGGCTCCGTACGTCGCCAGCAACGCCTGCTGACTATCCGCCAGCGCGACCGCCGTCCCGCCGGCCGGCAGGGGCGGAGCCTTCCGGTCGACGACGAGCACGTGGACCTTGGTCGAGGCGGCCTTGACTGTGTCCTGGATCAGTTGGCTGCACGGACATCCGTCCAGCACCAAGATCACGGCGGGCACCGACTTTTGGAGGTTTACCTCATTGCCGGCGGCGTTGGGGAGCGACAGGTTCATCATTTCCGGCGTGACCGGGGACGCGGCCGGCCGCTGCGCGGTGGTCGTGGTCCCTGAGCCGGTGCGGGTGGAGAGTGTGATCGCGAACAAACTTGTCAGCGCCGCGACGATCGCGATGGCCATGATCAGAAGGGGTGTACCGACCGGCGGGTTTTCGTCATCGGTGCCGGTCCGGGCCGGCAGGCCGAGCCGCCGGCGCCACTTCGCCCGGCGCACCGACCGGCGACGCTGGCGCCGCAGGGCCAAACTTTCCCGATCCAGCTCCGAGGGGTCATCCGGGATGACGACGACGCCCCACTCCGGTGGCAGATCTGGCACGCCACCGTTGTCCGAAGGGGGTGTGCCTTCGCCTTCACGGAACGAACCCATAGTGCGCTCTCCTCGCCCTCCCTTAACTGTCGCTCATACGAGCGGGGGATACCAGACTCGGCCGCTAAGTTTGTCGCTTGTTAGGTGCCGTTCGTGGGCTCGTCGATG
Source organism: Micromonosporaceae bacterium (assembly GCA_036566005.1). Taxonomy (GTDB): domain Bacteria; phylum Actinomycetota; class Actinomycetes; order Mycobacteriales; family Micromonosporaceae; genus DASQPR01. Next base: position 2,244 of record DATCXD010000215.1, read on the forward strand.
ATCGCTCCGATGGCTGGCGGCGCCTGGCCCGCACCCCCATCTTCATGCCCATATTGATGATCGTTCAGTTATTCGGCCGACCGCGACACGGCGTCGGTCGGCGAGATCGGAGGGTAGTTGTCCGCACGCTGTGTGACGAACTGCATCGGTCGTCGCGGCGCTCCCACTTAACCGGCGAAAGGCCATGGGTCGTATATATCCGTCAAAGCCCATCTGCCCAGGCCAGCCCGTGGTTGTCATCGGCGTACATGCATGAGGTGGAGCCGTTGTCAAGCCCGGCACAGTGTCATCGGACATGTCGTGAGCAGCACTAACGGCACCCTCTCAAGTGGGAGCCAGGACCGCCGACGTGTTACCCTAGACACAGCGAAAGGGGCTTCGAACCTATGGTTTTCAGTGTCGGCGAGACCGTTGTTTACCCCCACCACGGGGCCGCACTCATCGAGGCGATCGAGACCCGGGTCATCAAGGGCGAGGAAAAGCAGTATCTCGTCCTGCGCGTGGCTCAGGGTGATCTTACGGTGCGTGTACCTGCCGAGAACGCCGAGATCGTCGGTGTCCGTGACGTCGTAAACGAGGAGGGCCTGAGCAAGGTCTTCGACGTGCTGCGCGCACCGCACACCGAGGAGCCGACCAACTGGTCGCGGCGCTACAAGGCAAACCTGGAGAAGCTCGCGTCGGGCAACCCGCTCAAGGTCGCCGAGGTCGTTCGTGATCTCTGGCGCCGCGAGCGTGAGCGTGGCCTGTCGGCCGGTGAGAAGCGCATGCTGGCCAAGGCGCGCGACATCCTCGTCGGCGAAGTGGCGCTCGCCGAGAAGAGCACCAAGGACGAGGCCGAGATGCTTCTCGACAAGGTTCTCACCCAGGCCTGACCGGGCCGAGATCCACATCCCTCACCGAGGATCGCGACGTGACCGCGCACACCGATGCGCGCGGTGACGTCGCGATCCTCGTTCCGGCCGCGGGCATGGGCGTCCGGCTGGGGCCGGGCGGACCGAAGGCGTTGCGCCTGCTGGCCGGCGAGCCGCTCCTCCTGCACGCAGTTCGAGGCGTCGCGGCGGCGCCGTGCGTTGGGCTGATCGTCGTGGCCGCTCCAGCCCTCGACGTCGACACGGTCACGGCGCTGCTCCAGGCGATCTGTTGCCCGGTCCGAGTCGTGCCGGGTGGCGCGACCCGGCAGGCATCGGTGGCGAGCGCGCTTGAGGCCGTACCCCCGGAATTTGATCTTGTTCTGGTGCACGACGCAGCCCGCGCGCTGACGCCGCCGTCGCTGATCGAGTCGGTCGCGGCCAAGCTCCGCGCCGGGTCTTCCGCGGTCGTCCCGGCGCTCCCGGTCGCCGACACCATCAAGCGCGTCGGCCTCGACAGCGAGGTGGTGGCGACCGTCGACCGCTCGGTGTTGCGGGCGGTGCAGACGCCGCAGGGGTTCCGGCGGGCGACGCTGGCCGCGGCCCACGCCAGCGCCGCCGACGACCACACCGACGACGCCGGCCTCGCCGAGCAATCGGGGGTCCGGGTGGATACCGTGCCCGGTGACGACCTCGCCTTCAAGATCACGCGGCCGTTCGATCTCGCCGTGGCCGAGGCGCTGCTTGCATCCGGTTTTGCCGGGCGGCGACCGGTAGCATGAGTGCCATCGATACGGCGCGAGAGGGGTGACCATGACGACCGAGACGACCCCACCGTTCTGGATGCACGAACTGGTAACCGCCGAGCAGTACGACTCGTGGCCGGAGGACCAGTGCAACGGCATCGAGATCATGGACGGGATGGTCGTCATGAGTCCCAGGGCAACAATTCGGCACAACCGGCTAGCCACCAAACTGGCCGTTGGCCTTGAGGCAGTTGCGTCCCCCCAGTGGCAGGCGGCGACGGATTTCGACCTCCGGCTTCGGGACATCCCGCTTCTCAACCGTTGCCCAGATGTTGCGCTCTACAGCGCACACGCGATTGACCTCACGCCGATGCGGCCGGAGCACGTGTTGCTCGTCGTAGAGATCGTCTCGCCCGGTTCGGAAACCGTCGACAGAAAGATCAAGCCGGACGAGTACGCGGCGGCGGGCATCGAGTATTACTGGCGCGTCGAGCAGGTGGGCATCGGGATTCCGGTCGTGCACACGTACGTGCTTGACGCCGCGGCACAGGTCTACCGCCCGACCGAGGTCTTCACCGGCGTCGTGAAGGCGATCGCTCCGTTCCCCGTGGAGATCGACCTCCGCGAGGTCTGAGCCGGGTTGCAAGCTACGCTCGGCGCCGTGACGGTTCCCCAGGTCGGCATCGGTACGGATATCCATGCGTACGGCGAGGGCCGGCCCTGTTGGTTGGCCGGTCTGTTGTGGCCGGATGCACCCGGGCTCGACGGTCACTCCGATGGGGACGTCGCCGCGCACGCCGCCTGTGACGCGCTACTGTCCGCGGCCGGGCTCGGTGATCTCGGCTCGAACTACGGCGTCGCCGAGCCGGAGTGGGCCGGCGCCTCCGGCGTCGCGATGCTGGCCGAGACGGCTCGACGGGTCCGGGCTGTCGGTTGTGAGATCGGCAACGTCTCCGTACAGGTGATCGGGAATGCTCCCAAGATCGGGCCACGCCGGGCCGAGGCACAGGCCGCGCTGTCGGAGGCGATCGGCGCGCCGGTCACGGTAGCCGGCACGACGGCCGACGGTCTTGGCCTGACTGGGCGTGGCGAAGGTGTGGCCGCGGTCGCGGTCGCGTTGGTGATCCCGCCGAGCCGAGACGACGAGGCCAGGGTCGGCTGAGCGCCGTTCTGGACCGGGATTCGAGGCCACCTACGACGCGGTGAGACGCGCCGTTACGTCTCGTCGACGAGGAACACCAGGACTTCCTTGAGCGTTGACGTCGATCAGCCCGCCATCGGCGAAGTCCCGGTCCAGGTCGGGGCGCCCGACGTGCAACGCCGTGGCCAAGGCTCGATCGTGTTTCAACATGTCTCGCGCGAGCTTGCGGCGCTCGCGCTGGCGAATGGCGAGCCGTACGGCCGGGTCGTGCGCGAGATCCTCCCGCTCCTGTGCGGTGATGTTGCCTAGCGTGTGTGCCTGGCGTCGACCGCCGACGGCCCGCGCGACGAGTGGAGAGACGCTGACCGCCTCGATGCCGGCCGCGATGAACATCACCATAAACGCCGTGGTGGCTGTGGCGGAGAGTGAGTCGTCCGGCGTGTCGTCGACCGTGGCAAGGAACAGTCCTAGCGCGGCCGCGTACACCGCGGCGGACAGCAAGAACACGGCGGTGACGCGCCGGCTGATGTCGCGCAGGAACAGAGCGGCAAAACCGAACGCGAGGGCCGAGCCGAAGCCGAGAGTGACCCACGGGACGAGCGCGAACGTGGCGGCCGCCAACAAGGGACGGCCGGAGCGGTATGGCGACCTCTGCACGCAGTCCACTGTAGGACGCCGTGGCATGATCGGCGCATGTCCGTATCCTTGCCCGATCTCGCCAAACGTCTCCTCGACACGAACACGTTCGCGACCCTGTCGACAATCAATCCGGATGGCGCGCCACAGGCCACCGTCATCTGGGCCAAGCGCGACGGCGACGACGTGCTGTTCTCGACGATCCGAGGGCGGCGCAAGACGAAGAACATGGAGCGCGACCCGCGCGTGGCCATCTGCATGTTCGATCCGAAGGACCCGTACGAGTATGTCGAGATCCGCGGTCGCGTCGAGTTGACCGAGGAGAACGGTCGCGAACTCATCCAGGAGTTGTCGCAACGCTACGACGGAGTCGACTTCCGCGTTGAGCCGCCCGAGGTGATCCGCGTCGTGTGCCGTGTCATCACCGACCAGGCGCTGACGCACCACTAGCGGCGTCGGGACGACGTACCCGTCGAATCGAGGACGGCCGCGACGGACCTCAGCCGGTCGACGTGTCCGGCCCGCCGGCATCCGTGGCGGCCGATGACGGCGAACCCGACCGGCGCGCCCAGGTCCAGGCATAGCCGGCGTCCTCGACGGCGAGCGCCGGTTCGCACAGATCGAGCGGTCGGAACGTGTCGACCATGACCGCGAGCTCGTCGAAGTATTCGACGCCGATCGCGCGCTCGACCGCGCCGGGCTGCGGACCATGCGTGAAACCGCTCGGGTGCAACGAGATCGAGCCTTGCTCGATGCCCGAACCGCGGCGAGCCTCGTAGTTGCCGCCCGTGTAGAACAGCATCTCGTCGGAGTCGACGTTGTGGTGGTTGTACGGGATCGGGATCGACAGCGGGTGGTAGTCGACCTTGCGCGGGACGAACGAGCAGATGACGAAGTTCGGGCCCTCGAACGTCTGGTGTACGGGCGGCGGCTGGTGCACGCGGCCGGTGATCGGCTCGAAGTCGTGGATCGAGAACGCCCACGGGTAGAGGCAGCCGTCCCAGCCGACGACGTCGAACGGGTGGTTGGCGTACGTGAACTTCGTCCAGGCCGTCCCGGTGGGACCGGTGCCGCGGGACCGGTGCTGCACGTACACGTCGACGTCGGTCGCGTCCACGCTGAGCGGCTCGACCGGTCCGCGCAGATCCCGCTCACAGTATGGGGAGCTCTCCAGGAACTGGCCGCGTACGGACAGGTAACGCTTCGGCGGCCCGATGTGACCGGTCGCCTCGATCACAAGGGTCCGCAGTGGCGCGCCTCCGGTCGGGACGATGCGGTGGATCACCGACGTCGGCATGACGACGTAGTCCCCCGCGCCGACCTCCAGCACCCCGAACGTCGACTCGATCAGGGCGCTCCCGGCCTCGACATAGACGCACTCGTCACCGATCGCGTTGCGGTAGAGCGGGCTCGGCGCATCGGCCACCACGTAGGACATCCGGATGTCGGCGTTCGCGAGCAGGTGCTGGCGCCCGAGCACCGGGTCCCCGACCGCGTCCAGCTTGTGGGTCTTGAAGTGGCGAGGCTTGAGCGGATGGTTGGCCTGGCGGGGCCAGGCCGTCGCGTCGAAGATCTCGCTGGAGACGATCGCCGTCGGCAGGTTGCGGTGGTAGAGCAGCGACGCGTCCGACGAGAAGCCCTCGACACCCATGAGCTCCTCGGCATAGAGGCTGCCATCGGGTTGGCGGAACTGGGTGTGCCGCTTGC
>DATCXD010000219.1:0-2242 GCA_036566005.1 Micromonosporaceae bacterium
CCACGGGCGACCCAGTCCGTCCACGCGTCCGGCGGGTCGCCGGACAGATCTGATCCGTCGCCGTGGATCGCGGCGGCACGCCCGCCGGCTCGTCGCCGCGCCTCATAGCGGGCGCGGGCGATGCGCACGGGCACGTCGCACCACACCTCGATGACCGTCGGGTGGCCGGCCCGGCGGATTCCGGCCTCGGCATAGCGCAGGTCGCGCGGCTTGAACCACCACGAATCGAAGACGATGGTGCCGTCGATCGCGGCCGTCAGGGTCCAGGCGGCCTCCATCGCCGCGGCGCCCAACGCCTCGGGAGACGCGCCGGAGACCGACGATGCGAGCGCCTCTTTGATGGCGTCCTTGCTGACGAGCGTCCCAGGTAGTGCGCCGGCCAGTGCCGTTGCGAGTGTCGTCTTGCCCGCGCCGGGCACGCCGTTGACGAGCACCAGGCGGCGGACCATGCGAAAGATATTCGCATGCCTATCGATGGCCCATCGCTTGCGGTACGGCACACAACCTTTGGTACACAAAGGTTGTCGCGCTGTCACGGTGCCCGGACGCGTCCGGTCCGGTCAGGGCGTCAGCTCCCACAGAAGACGGTAGTAGTCGATGCGTTCGCGGTCGGGTTCGACGCCGTACGTCTCGAAGAACAGCTCCTGCCAGTCGGCTTCGTAATTCCAGGTCAGGCTCCACGACGCAACGGCCAGGTCGGCCCACCGGTCGGCGACACCGAGCGAGCCCAGGTCGACATGGGCCGTCCACCGACCGTCGTCACCGATCAATGTGTTCGGCGCGCAGGAATCGCCGTGGCACACCACTAGCACGTCGTCGGGCGGTGGGTCGGCGAGCCGATGCATCGCGGCATCGAGACCGATCGCCGCATAGTCCTCCTGCCAGGGTGCGCCGTCGAGTTCTCCGGCCGCGAACAGCGCCTGGGCGCTCGCGACCCGGTCCGTCCGCGTCCACGAGAACGGGCAGGCGTCGACCGGCATCGCCTCGTGCATCGCGCGTAGCCCCTCCGCGATCGCGACGACGGCCGTGCGCGGGTCGGCCTTCCATCGGTCGGCGACGGCCATCTCGCCCGGCAACGCTGCGGTGACGAGCCACTCGCCGTCGTCGTCACGGTCGCAGTCAAGCACCTCGGGTACGGGCGTGAACGGTGCCGCCCAGACGAGGCGTTCGGCCTCCCGCGCCAGATCGAGCCCGCTGTCGTGCGCGGCCCACTTTACGTACGATGCGGTGCCGATCTGATAGGTGAGCCCGCCGAGTTCGTTGCGCCACACCGGACGCAGCGGTTGACCGACCGCGATGGCGAGGACCCGGGCCGGGATCGGGTCGTTGAGTTCCATCTGGGGCAGGATCACCGGGCCAGACTTGCATACGTAGGCTCACGGTGCCGCGTGGTTTTCCCCGCCTACGCCGCGAGAGGATGGTCCGGCCATGTTGACTAGAGATGATGTCGACGCGGCGGCCAAGCGGATCGCGAGTCGCATCCGCCGGACGCCCGTGCTCGCGCCGGACACGCCTCAAGATTCGCGATCTTGCAGCGCCCGAGGCCTGATCATGGGCACGAAGGGCCACTCCGATGGCAAGGTCACGGATCTTGGGCGCGAATCGGCCGGCGCACCCGTTTTACCGATCTGGCTCAAGTGCGAGTGGCTGCAACACACCGGCTCGTTCAAGGCGCGCGGCGCGTTCAATCGCGTGCTCGCGGCCGAGGAGGCCGGCGAACTCGATCGGCAGATCGGCGTGATCGCTGCCTCCGGCGGCAACGCCGGCCTCGCGATCGCGTACGCCGCGGCCCACGTCGGCGTGCCGGCCGAGATCTGGGTGCCGACCACCGCGCCGCCGGTCAAGGTGGCCCGGCTCCGGTCGCTGGGCGCGACGGTGGTCGGCCACGGATCCGAATACGCCGAGGCCTACCAGGGCGCGATCGAGCGGGCGGCGGCGATCGGCGCGGTCTACTGCCACGCGTACGACCACGTCAACATGGCCGCCGGGGCCGGGACAATCGGGCTCGAACTTCTGGATCAGGTGCCGGGCGGGTTCGACACGGTGATCGTCGCGGTCGGTGGCGGCGGGCTGATGGCCGGGGTGGCGGCCGCCCTCGAACCGGTCGGCGTACGGGTCGTCGGCGCGGAGCCGAGCACCGCCAGCACGCTGCATTCGGCGCTCGCCGCGGGCGGTCCGGTCGACGTGACCGTGTCCGGGGTGGCGGCCGATTCGCTCGGTGCTCGTCGGGCCGGCGACATCG
>DATCXD010000250.1:0-3563 GCA_036566005.1 Micromonosporaceae bacterium
GAACCGGCGGCAACGAGCCGGCCGCACCGAGCCGGCGGAACAGAGCAGAACCGGCCGTACGACGAGATGGAGGCGAGTCGACATGTCGACCCTGCGCGATCTCGTCGAGGAGTACACAACGCTCGACGCCGCCGATGTGGAACATTTGCACCGGCTGGCCGGCGAGTGGCAACTGATCAGCGATCTCTCCTTCGCCGACCTGCTGCTGTGGGTCAAGCTCAGTGACGACGACGCGTTCGTCTGCATCGCCCAGGTGCGCCCGACGACCGGGCCGACGACGTACGAAGACGATCAAGTCGGACGGGTGGCCAGCGGTTCGGACGTCGCCCACCTCACCGTCGCCGCGGTGCAGGGTCGGATCTGGCGCGAAGGCGACCCGGTCTGGTACGGCGACGTTCCGGCCCGCAACGAGGCGATCCCGGTGAGGCGGCTCGGCCGCCCGCACGTGATCGCCCTGATCGGACGGGACACGAACCTGTCCACCGCCCGATCGCCGAGTCAACTCGAGCTCAACTACCTGACTACTGCGGACGACCTAGCCCAGATGATCACCGATGGCACGTTCCCGCCACAGTTGCACCTCGGCGAAACGACGACGGCGCCCCGGGTCGGCGACGGGCTCATCCGGCTCGACGCGGCCGGAACAGTGACGTACGCCAGCCCGAACGCACTGTCCGCCTACCGCCGTCTCGGTCTGCAAGGGAACTTGGAGGGAGAAGACCTGGCGCTGCAGACGAAGCGGCTGATCGACGACTCGCTCGATGCGTCCGAGGCGACCAACCGCATCCTGTCGGCGTTGCGTGGCGAAGCGCCGCCACGCAAGGAGTTAGAGACCCGGGGCGGCGCGGCCGTACTCATGCGGGCGCTGCCGCTGCTGCCGGCCGGGGTGCCGATCGGCGCCGTGGTCCTGGTCCGGGACATCACCGAGGTGCGTCGTCGCGACCGCGCCCTGATCACGAAGGACGCGACAATCCGGGAGATCCACCACCGGGTGAAGAACAACCTGCAGACCGTGGCGGCGCTGCTTCGGCTCCAAGCCCGGCGGGTTGGCATCCCGGCCGCCCGGGGCGCGCTGGAGGAGTCGGTCCGCCGGGTGGCGTCTATCGCACTCGTACATGAGACGCTGTCGATGTCGTCGGACGAAGCGGTGGACTTCGACAACATCGTCGACCGGGTCGCGGCCGCGGCCGCGGAGGTCGCCGGCGACGAGTCGCGCCTCGCGATGCGTCGGGCCGGATCGTTCGGCGTCCTGCCGGCGGAGATCGCGACGCCGCTGGTCATGGTGCTCAACGAACTGCTCCTCAATGCGGCCGAGCACGCCTTCGAGCCCGGATCCAACGGCGCGGTAGTAATTTCGGTCGAGCGGGATCGCAGCCAGATCCAGGTCCGGCTGATCGATGACGGGCGCGGCATTCCGGACGACTTCGACCCGGAAAACAGTCGCCGGCTGGGACTCCAGATCGTCCGTACGCTCGTCGCGGGTGAGCTCCGCGGCACGATCGACATCCATCGTGGCGAGGAGAAGGGCACCGAGGCCGTGCTGGTCTTCCCGCTCGAGCGCCGCTGAGCGTGGTTGAGACGGGTACGACGTGTCGTAAGCCACTCGCCCGAGGCGTGAGACCACGTGGTCACCAGTCGGACCGTATGGCAGAGTGACATTCGTGGTCGTCGACAGCATCACAACGCTTGGCTTGGTGCCGGGCGTCCGGGCCGGGGCAAACATGCTCACGGCCCGTCGTCATGTCGACTACGGGCGCGTTCGCAGCGCCATGTGTCCGGCTTGCTGAGCCCCGACTGTCCTCGGGCGCCCGATTACGCCGGCGCATCTTCCTGACATTGACGTCACCGACCCGCGATCGTGGCGGCTCGGGCCGGTCGTAGTCCGTGCGTCCTCCTCGGAGAAACCGTACGGAGGATCGCAATGTCGATTATCACCGACAAGCCGGCCACGCCACCCCGCCCCACCCCGCGTTCGGGTGGCGAGGCGGCCGGCCAACGCCGGCGCGGCGAGGGCCAATGGGCACTCGGCCACCGCGAGCCGCTGAATCCGACGGAGCGGATGAAGCGCGACGACGACGGCCTGAACGCGCGGCTGCGCGTCGAGCACGTCTACGCACAGCACGGCTTCGCCAGCATCGATCCGCAGGACCTACGCGGCCGGTTTCGCTGGCTCGGCCTCTACACGCAACGCCGGCCCGGCATCGACGGCGGTCGCACCGCGATCCTGGAGCCGCACGAACTCGAGGACGAACACTTCATGCTGCGCGTCCGCATCGACGGTGGCCAACTCGACCTCGCCCAGTTGCGCGTCGTCGCCAATATGTCCACACGCTACGCCCGCGATACCGCCGACCTGACCGACCGGCAGAACATCCAACTGCACTGGGTACGCATCGAAGATGTGCCGGCGATCTGGCGAGAGATTGAAAGTGTCGGACTCAGCACGACCGAAGCGTGTGGCGACGTACCACGGGTCATAATCGGTAGCCCGGTGGCCGGCATCGCGGCGGCCGAAGTGATCGACGCGACACCGGCGATCAGGGAGATCAGCGAGCGGTACATCGGCGACTCGCGGTTCTCCAACCTGCCACGCAAGTTCAAGACGTCCATCGGGTGGCTGCCCGACCTGCCGTACGAGGCCAACGATGTCAGCTTCGTCGGCGTCGTACACCCGGAGCACGGTCCGGGCTTCGACGTGTGGGTCGGCGGCGGACTATCGACGAACCCGATGCTCGCGCAGCGGCTCGGCGCCTGGGTACCGCTCGCGGACATTCCCGAGGTGTGGGCCGGCGTCACCGGCATCTTCCGTGACTATGGCTACCGGCGGCTGCGCAACCGCGCACGGCTGAAGTTCCTCGTCGCGGACTGGGGGGTGCAGCGGTTTCGCGAGGTCTTGGAGACCGAGTATCTGCATCGCCCGCTCGTCGACGGGCCGGCCCCAGACCTGCCGTCACGCGCGATCGACCACATCGGAATCCACCCGCAGCGCGACGGCAAGGTCTACGTGGGCGCCGCGGCGATCGCTGGCCGGGTCAGCGGTTCCATGCTGGGTAAGCTCGCCGACATCGTCGAGCGGCACGGGTCGTCGCGGGTACGCCTGACCGCGCACCAGAAGCTCATCGTGCTCGACGTCGCACCGGAGCGGGCCGAGTCGCTCGTGACGGATCTCGCCGGGATCGGCCTGCAGGCACGGCCGTCCACGTGGCGCCGCTCGACCATGGCGTGCACCGGCATCGAGTTCTGCAAGCTCGCGATCGTCGAGACGAAGGCGCGGGCCGCATCGCTCGTGGAGGCGCTGGAGGAGCGGCTCGCGGATCTCGACGTGGACATCGCGATCAACATCAACGGGTGCCCGAATGCGTGCGCCCGCACGCAGGTCGCGGACATCGGTCTCAAGGGCCAGCTGATACCCGGGGCGGATGGCGCGATGGTGGCGGGCTTCCAGGTGCACCTCGGCGGCGCGCTCGGCATGTCGACGGCTGACCGGCCCGGCTTCGGCCGCAAGATGCGCGGTCTCAAGACGACGGCGGATGAGTTGCCGGCGTACGTCGAACGGCTCGCCC
>DATCXD010000102.1:0-3863 GCA_036566005.1 Micromonosporaceae bacterium
TGACGGCGGCCGCCGCGACACCCTTGCCCGAGACGTCGCCGAGCACCATGAGCCAGCGGCCGTCCGGCATCTCGAGGACGTCGTAGAAGTCGCCGCCCACGTCCACGGTGTCGATCGCCGGGATGTACTCGGCGGCGAACCGTATGCCGTCGACCCGGGGCAGAGCCGGCGGCAGCAGTGCCTGTTGCAACGTGTCGGTCGCGGCCCGGCGCTCCTCGTGCAACTGCGCGTTGTCCAGCGCGAGCGCGGTCCGCCGGGCCAGATCCACGATCACCGCCAGCTCGTCGGTGTCGTGCCGGCGACCACGCGGGCGACCGACCGCGAGGACGCCAAGTCGCTGTCCGCGCACGATAAGTGGCACCGCCACGCCGTCGAGCGCGGTCGACAGCGTGCTGTGCTGGCCCGGATTGCGCGCGTCGGCCAGCACGCGCTTGTTGGCGGGCAGGTCCAGCGCGCGCCGCACGGCCACCGTTTGCGTCTCCCGCGCGTGGGTGGCGCTGACGACCACCGGTGGACCGTCGTCGAAACACCGCAGGACGGCACACCAGTCGCCGAGCCGCGGTACGAACAGCCGGGGCACGAGCGCCATCGTGAGGTCGATTTCCAGCGACTGTGCGAGCAGGTCACTCGCGCCGGTGATGAACGCGACCTCCGCTCGCCGACGGAGGTCGGCCGCGCGGAGCCGGTCGTTGTCGACCATGACGGCGAACGCGTGTGCGCCCAACGTCGCGATCTGCAGCGCGTGAGCGGGGATCGTCGGCGCGCGCACCGTCAGCATCCCACCCGCTGGCGGCGCGAGCGGAAGCGGGATCCGTACCGGTTCGGCGTTGTGGTTGTTCGCGGTCGCGGCCCGTGCGACCTCGACGCCGCCGCGGCCGTCGGCCCGATCGAGCACGAGTTCCACCGGGGCCTCGCCAGCGGCGGCCGACACCTCACCAACCAGCTGCATCGCGAACTGGGCCAGATCCGTGGCGACCGAGGTGCCAAGCCAGGTGTCGGGGCCGGCCAGCACCGCGCCATCGTTCGCCACGAGGTCATCCTGCGGTCGCGGTGTGTCGCGCTGTGCGGCGCCGCCACGCGCAGGGTGGGTCGGGCGCTTTGACCCGGGTACGTCATCCGACAGTAGATCGCCGCGTGATATGTCGAACCAGACTGACTTGCCGGAATTGTCATGCACGACGCCCCATCGCGTCGCAATCCGATCCACCAGAATGAGACCCCGACCGTGCGACAGAAGGGGACGTCGCATCGCGGAGGTAGTGTCGAGCACGGGCAGTTCACCGCGATGACCGTCGGCAACCGCGACGTGCACGCGGGTCGCATCCACATCGACCGTCACGTCCAGGTCCGTCCCGGCGTGGAGCACGGCGTTCGTCGTCAACTCGGTCGCGAGCAACAGCACATCGTCGGCCATCTCAACCAGGTGCGCCTCGTCAAGCATCGGCCGGATCATCGAGCGGACCGCGGCGGGAGCGTGGCGGTCCGCGCGCAGGCGTATGCGGCGTTCGGTCCGGAGTTCCGGCGAACGATGGAGTTCCGGCAAACGATGTGTTGCATTGGTGGCCACGATCAGTAGTGTCCTCCGAGTGGAGCGGTGGAGCCAACCAGATGGCTGGCAGCCCACGACATACGGGTGCGCTGTGCGCCCGAGGTGCTTCGGGGAGGGTGCCATGACAGTCACGCAACAGCGACCCGACGCCCGGGGCGACACCGAGGCGCTGCTCGATGAGCTGACCGATGCCTTGCACCGCGTGCGGGCCGGCGACTTCAAGGTCCGCCTCTCGCGGCGCAACGACGTTGGCGCGGCCGTCGTCGACGCATTCAATGACGTCGTTACCCAGCAGGAGCACCAGACACGCGATCTCGTACGCATAGGCCGCCTCGTCGGGCGCGAAGGACGACTCACCGAGCGGCTCGACGATGATGGCGTCGAGGGCGCGTGGGCCGACGGCCTCCGCACCGTCAACGCCCTGATCGACGACCTTGCCCGGCCGACCACCGAGGTGGCCCGCGTCATCGCGGCCGTCGCCGAGGGCGACCTGTCGCAGCACATGGCGAACGAGATCGAGGGTCGACCGCTGCGGGGTGAGTTCCTCCAGATCGGCCGGACCGTGAACACCATGGTTGACCAGTTGTCCTCGTTCGCGGACGAGGTCACCCGGGTGGCCCGCGACGTGGGTACGGAGGGCAAGCTCGGCGGCCAGGCCGACGTCCGCGGCTTCGCCGGGACGTGGAGCGACCTGACGTCGAACGTGAACCTGATGGCCGCGAACCTGACGAACCAGGTGCGGTCGATCTCGCAGGTGACCACGGCGATCGCGGACGGGGACCTGTCCCAGAAGATCACCGTGTCAGCGAAGGGTGAGGTCGCCGAACTAGCGCACACGATCAACTCGCTCACCGACACGCTGCGCGTATTCGCCGAGCAGGTGACTCGCGTCGCCCGCGAGGTCGGCACCGAAGGCAAGCTCGGCGGCCAGGCCGACGTACCCGGCGTCGCCGGCACCTGGAAGGACCTGACCGACAACGTCAACTCGATGGCGTCCAACCTGACCGATCAGGTCCGCAACATCGCCCAGGTCGCCACGGCGGTCGCGACCGGCGATCTATCGCAGAAGATCACGGTGGCCGCTCAAGGCGAGATCCTGGAACTCAAGGACACCGTCAACACCATGGTCGACCAGCTGTCCTCGTTCGCCGACGAAGTCACCCGCGTCGCCCGCGAGGTCGGCACCGAAGGCAAACTCGGCGGCCAGGCCCAGGTCCGCGGCGTCGCCGGCACCTGGCGCGATCTCACCGAGAACGTCAACCAGCTCGCCGGCAACCTCACCGCACAGGTCCGCAACATCGCGCAGGTCACCACAGCCGTCGCCCGCGGCGACCTCTCGCAGAAGATCACCGTCGACGCGCGCGGCGAAATCCTCGAACTCAAATCCACCGTCAACACCATGGTCGACCAGCTGTCCTCGTTCGCCGACGAAGTCACCCGCGTCGCCCGCGAGGTCGGCACGGAAGGCAAACTCGGCGGCCAGGCCCAGGTCCGTGGCGTCGCCGGCACCTGGCGCGACCTGACCGACAACGTGAACTTCATGGCGTCGAACCTCACCGCTCAGGTCCGCAACATCGCCCAGGTCACCACGGCCGTCGCCCGCGGCGACATGAGCCAGAAGATCACCGTCGACGCCCAGGGCGAGATCCTCGAACTCAAGAACACCGTCAACACCATGGTCGACCAGCTGTCCTCGTTCGCCGACGAGATCACCCGCGTTGGCCGTGAGGTCGGCATCGAGGGCAAGCTCGGCGGCCAGGCCCAGGTCCGCGGCGTCGCCGGCACGTGGCGCGACCTGACCGAAAACGTCAACCAGCTGGCCGCGACCCTGACCACCCAGCTCCGGGCGATCGCGAACGTGTCGACCGCGGTGACCCGCGGTGACCTGACCCAGCGGATCGCGGTCGAGGCCCAGGGTGAGGTCGCCGAGCTGAAGGACAACATCAACCAGATGATCGTCACGCTCCGCGAAACCACGAAGAAGAACGCGGAACAGGGCTGGCTCGACTCGAACCTGGCCCGCATCGGTGGCCTGCTCCAGTCCCAGCGGGACCTCGACGAGGTCTGTCGCATGATCATGACCGAGGTGACGCCACTCGTCGACGCCCAACTCGGCGCGTTCTTCTTGCCCGGAAGCGTCGGGACCGACCGGTCGCGGCTCCGTCTGACCGCGGCGTACGGCCGGTCGGCGCAGGACGGGCCGGCGCTCAGCTTCTCCATCGGTGAGGGCCTGGTCGGACAGTCCGCCGCGTCGCGCCGGCGGATCCGAGTGACACCGCCGGCGGAGCACCGCCTCGCTATCCGCTCCGGCTTT
>DATCXD010000282.1:0-17917 GCA_036566005.1 Micromonosporaceae bacterium
CCGGCCCGATCCAACCACCATGGGGAGCCGGCCGTGCCGTCGACGCGCAAGTTCGTGACCCGCGACGACCTCGCCGATCTCATCCGTGCGCACGTGGGCTCGGACCGGCGAGTCGTGGACATCGAGCGGTCCATCGGCGGCAGCAAGAAGGGCGTCTACCGGCTCACGCTCGATGACGGCGCCACGATCGCGCTGTACGTCTGGCATCCGGACGAGAACTTCTGGCCGGTCGCGCCACCGTCCGATCCGGAGGACCCGTTCATCGACGCGATCGGGATCGACCTCTTCGAGGCGGCATACCAGCGGCTCGTCGCGATCGGCGTCGGAACCCCGGTGGTGCACGTCATCGATCGCAGCCACACGGTCTACCCCGCGGATCTCGCACTCGTGGAGGACGTACGGGGCGGAACGCTGGAGGACCTCATGGAGCGGGATCGCGCGGCCGCGGATCGCCCGATCGCCATGCTGCGGGAGGCTCTCACCGCGATGCGTCACGACGGTTCGACAAGTTTCGGCACGGTCGCGGCGGTGCAGGCCGGCAACGGGGTGAACGACCGGCCGGCGCCAACCGTAATCCTGCGCCGCGCGCTCCGGCACCTCGCCGAGGCGGCCGGTTACGAGCCACGTCTCGACGCCGCCAGCCACGCGATCGAGGCGAAACTCCGTGACCTGGCCGGTGCCGTACGCCCGCGCAGCGGATATGGCCTCATCCACGGCGAGCTGGGTGCCGATCACGTGATGCTGGACGAGACCGGTGCGCCGTTGCTGATCGACATCGAAGGGCTGGCCTACTTCGACATCGAATGGGAGTACGTGTTCCTCAAGATCCGCTTTCGCGAGGACTACGCGGCGCTGGCCGTGGGCGACCTCGATCCCGACAGCATGCGGTTCTACCAGCTCGCGCATCACCTGTCGTTGGTGGCCGGACCGATGCGGATCGCGACCGTCGGCGACTTCCACGACGTCGCGTTCATGCGGGAGATCGCCGACGCCCACACGGAACGCGTGCTTGCGCACGTCGTATGAACCAGTGAGCGCACCGCCGGGCGGGCGGCCGCACCATCCACGACCCCGACCAGACCGCGCCATTCACGACCTCGATCCAGGCCGCGCCATCCACGACCCCCGACCCAGCCGGCGCCATCCACGACCCCGACCCAGCTGGCGTTACCGGGTGGGCGGGACGTATTCGGCGTTGCGGTCGACGAGCATGTACACCTTTTCGCTAATGGGGGTGCGGAGTTCCTCGGCGAGTTGGCCGAGAAGCCCGGCGCAGCGGGCGAGCAGGGCGACGCCGCGCAGGAGCTCGGTCGGTAGACCGAGGTCGGCCAGAGCCGCGCCACACACGCCGGCACCGTTGAGGGGCAGCGCGCGGCCGAGGATCTGGCCGTGCACGCGGCCTATCGCCGCGAACAGCGCCAGGTGTGGGCCGGTGATGCCTTCCTCGCGCGCAATGCGTTGAATGACGGGTACGCGGGGGTCGCCGTGCTTGTGCACGGGGTGGCCGAGGCCGGGAACGAATCGGCCGGCGGCGCGCCGGCGGCGGACGGCGTCGAGGGCGAGGGCATCCCAGCCGGCGTCATTGTCGGGCAGTGGTCCGTCGACGGCGCCGATCACCTCCACCAGGAATTGGCCGGTGTCCTCGGTGACGCCGAGGAATCGGGAGCCGCCGCCGAGGAGTCCGGCGGCCAGCGCGCCTTGGAGGGCGTCGGGAGCGCTGTAGTAGGTCATGCGAGCGGCTATCGCGGTCGGCGTGAACCCGTGGTCGGCCAGCGCGACCAGGACGGCTTCGAACAGCCGCAGTTGGCCGGGGCTGGGCTCATGCAGCGTCATCAGCGCGTAGGCAAGCTGGCCGAAGCTGACCTGGCCGATCAGGTCGGTGGCGAGGTTGCGGCCGAGCAGCGTGATCGTGTCCTCGGTCGAGGCGCCTAACGACGTCGGAAATACCGGTGCCGGTGCGGCCGATGGTGGCGTCTCGCCCGGTTGATCTGGTGTGGTCATGAGCTGGTTCCTTCGCTGGGCGGCTGGTCGGGTGACACGCCCGGCACGGCCCGGTCAGCCGCGCTCGCGTCGACGGCCGGGTGGCCGCCCGCCGGGTGAGCGGCAACTGGGTGATCGGCAACTGGCTGATCGCCGGTTGACTGATCGCCTGTCGGGCGGCCGAGCCACGCTCGGACGTCGTCGCCGTGGGCGTCGAGGGTGGGTGGGGGCAGTGTGTAGCGGACGGGGGTGGCGGAGAACGTGATCGGATTCCGTACCGTGGGCACGCCGCCGGGATCGGCCTCGGCGGTGACCGCGGGGGCGAGGCCGAGCCGGTCGGCTAGGGCGATCCCGGCGTCGATCGTGTTGATCGGCCCGCAGGGCACGCCGACCGCGACGAGGACGTCGAACCATTCCTGCGCCGACCGGGTCGCCAACCGCGCCTGCAGTAGGGGCCGCAACTCGTCACGGTGGTCGTTGCGGTCGACGACGCGGGCAAACCGTTCGTCGTCCGCCAACTCGGGTGCGCCCAGGGCCTGGCACAGCAGCCGGAACTGCTTGTTGTTGCCGGCACAGATGATCAGCTCACCGTCGCCGGTGGGCATCGGCTCGTACGGGTACAGACTCAAATGTGCGTTACCCATCCGGTGTGGCACGACTCCACCGGCGATGTAGGCCGAGGTCTGGTTCACCAGCGCCGACAGCGCCGACGAGAGCAGGTTCGTCTCGATCCGCTGCCCCACACCGGTGCGGGCCCGATGATGCAGCGCAGCGACGATCCCCAGCGCCGAGTGCAGACCGGTCATCACGTCGAACACCGAAATCCCGGACCGGTACGGTGGACCGTCCGGTGACCCGGTCAGGCTCATCAGCCCGGACATACCCTGGACCAGCAGGTCGTATCCGGGCAGGGTCGCGCCCGCCCCGGCTCCGAACCCGCTGATCGAGCAGTACACGACCGATTCGTTCCGTGCGCGAACGGCGTCGTAGTCCAGGCCGAAGCGGGTCAGGCCGCCGGGGCGGAAGTTTTCGATGAACACATCCGCGCGCGCCGAAAGATCATGCGCCACCCCGACGTCATCCGGGTTACCCAGGTCGAGCACGATCGAGCGTTTGTTGCGGTTGATCGCCAGGTAGTAGGTCGCTACCCCGTCCCGGGTCGGTGGCATCCACGTGCGGGTATCGTCACCCGCCGGCGACTCCACCTTGATCACATCAGCCCCGAGGTCCGCCAGCAACATCGTCGCGTACGGACCGGCCAACACCCGGGAAAAATCGGCGACCACCACCCCGTCCAACGGCCGCGCGTGATCACCCGTCATCGACCCTCCCTGGCCTGACCGCTCAGCGAAGCATCTGACCGGTCAGCGAAGCATCTGACCGCTCAGCGGACATCTGTCCGCCCACACTCATCGTTCGCGGGTCGGCATCGCGATGTCAAGGAACGCGATGATCGTCACTCGCCGTCGTGACCTCTGACGACGCGCCGCCGGGTCGACACTGCGATCAACGGCCGGCAATCGGCGCGAGCGTTGAGGATTCCGCCTCGTCGTACGGTCGGGATTGCCAGACGGCCCAGTCGGCGCTGATCGCACTGGCCGCCCGCACCAATGCCGGCAGATGCTGCTCCACCAACGTCTTGACACTCGTCTCGGCCGAATGGACCGTCACATTCATCGCCGCCCGCACAGCCCCGGTCCCATCCCGCACCGGCACCGCCACCGACCGGATTCCCCGCGCTAACTCGTCATCAGCCAACGCCCACCCCTTGGCCCGCACATCCCGCAAAATCGCATCCAATTCCGACCGCCCATACGACACATGCGGCACGATCCCCGACCGGCTCGGCACCGCCAACACCCGGGACACCTCATCCCGATCCAACGCCGCCAACAACACCTTGCCCTGCGACGTCGGCACCACTGGAAACCGCGTACCCACGTCCACCCGCAACGCAATAATCTTCGGCACCGCGACCCGCGCCACATACACAATGTCCGAACCGTCCAGCTGCGTCATCGACGACGACTCACCGGTCTGCCGTACCAGATCCTGCATGTGCGGACGCGCGATGTCCCACAACCCCAACGCACCCACGTACGCCATACCCAGATCCAGCACCCGTGGCGTCAACCCAAACCCGCCACCGGGCTCAGCGCGCACATAGCCCAATTCCACCAACGTCAACAAGATCCGCCGCGCCGTAGGCCGGGCCAAACCAGCGGCCGCCGCGACCTCCGCCAACGACATCCGCGGCCGATCAGCACGAAACACGCGAATGACGTCCAGCCCACGGGCCAACGCCTCGATAAAATCCGGACCTTCCCCGCGACGCGCCATCGCGACTGCCGTCCCCTCCGTGACATGCTGCGTGTGACACGACCGTCGCCCGGTACTGGTCACCGGGGCCGCCGGACGTGTCCGCCATCCGCACAATAGACCGTGGAGCGGCCGACGCGGCGCAGGTGCCGAGGCTTGACAGCGCATCGGCTCCCGCAGCATTGTGGGAGCGTTGGGGTGTCCGCCCACCGGACGTACGTCCGCCGTGCCGCCCCGGTTCGGATGGCGTCCCGATCGGAACGAGGAGTCCCATGGCAACGCTCGCCGCTGTGCTCGCCTGCACGCATCATCCGTTCTATTACCGGGCGAGCCGGGCGCCGGAGGGTGAACGTCTCCCGCAGGCCGACGAGTGGGTCGCGAAGGTCGAGGCGTATCGGGAGACGTTGACGCGGGCGCGTCCGGATGTGCTGGTGATGGTCGGCGCCGACCACTTTCACCAGCTCTTCCTGGACAACATGCCTCAGTTCCTGATCGGTAAGGCGCCCTACTACGACGCGAACTACTACAACGAGGAGCGGGAGTTCGGCCTGCCACGCATGTTGCTGCGCGGCGATGAGGATTTCTCGGCCTACCTGCTGCGCGCCGGTCTGGATGCGGGCGTCGACTTCGCGTTCTCCAACGAGTTGCGCATCGATCACTCGATCACGTGCCCAATCATCACCGTCCGGCCGCAGAACGACCTGCCGATCGTGCCGCTGCTGACCAACGTGTTCTGCCCGCCGATGCCGCGGCCGTGGCGGTTCGTGCAGATCGGGAAGCTGCTGCGTGAGCTGATCGAGTCGTATCCGCGCGACATCCGGGTGGCGGCGATCGGCACCGGGCATCTGTCCCTCGAACTCGGCGGACCCCGCCAATTCGGACCACACGGCCCGGACCCGGAGTTCGACCGGCGAGCCGTCGACTGGATCGCTCGCGGCGACATCGACGCCGCCCTGAAGAACGTGAGCCTGGACAACCTCGGCGACCCCGGCAACGCGACGCATGGCTTCATGGACTTCATGTTGATGATGGGCATCGCCGGCGGCGTGCCGGCCGACTACGCCGACCACCTGGATCTGTTCCACACCATGGAGGCCTACTTCACGTGGTACCCCAACGGTGTCCCGCAGCCCGACCTCGACGCGTGAGGGGCGACCACCATGAGTAAGTACCTGCTCAACAAGTTCCTCTACACCGTCGATCGGGATCCGGAGCTGGTCGAGGCCTACCGGACCGACCCGCACGCCCTGGTCGCCCGGTGGGAAGCCGAATACCTGAGTGATCTCACCGGAATCGACGCCGAGCGGACGACCTGGTCATCGTTCACCGATGCCGAGCGCGACGCGCTACACAGCCATGACTACGTCCGGCTGTTCGAGATGGGCGCCCACCCCTTCCTGACCTTGACCCTGTTCATCGCGCTGTTCGAGCGCGATCACCCGGAGCCGCTGTCCTACCAACGGGGATACGCCCAGGCCCTTGCGCATATCACGTTGCCGCACCCCGACATCGCGACCTGACATCCCGGTCCACGCGACCGTCGAGTCGGCGTGGGGGACACTGGTGACATGGGAGATCAGTGGCACGCGCCGCTGCGGCACGTCCGGGCGGGCGAGTTGAGCGGTGACACGACGCAGACCGGCGGCATGACACGCCGCGAGGCCATCTCCGGGTTCACCGTCGGCTCGACCAAGGTGTGGATGGGCCAGACGCACGTCGCACCGCACGTTGCCTCGGGCGACCATCATCACGGCGAGTGCGAGACGGCCATCTACGTCGTGGCCGGACATCCGGCCTTCGTCTTCGCCGATCCGGACGCCGAGAGCCCGACGGAAGTGCGCATCGAGACCGCGCCCGGCGACTATGTGTTCGTCCCGCCGTACGTCCCGCATCGCGAGGAGAACCCGGACGCCGAGGAGGCGATCGTCGTCATCGCCCGGAGCAGCCAGGAAGGCGTCGTGGTGAACCTGCCGAGCCTGTGGACGCCGGTCACGCCGGCGTGACTGTCGCGGTTTGAATCGCGCACCGGCTATGCCGGCGCTTCCGGTGGTGACATCGCACGCAGGTGTGTCGCGACCTCGCGTACCTCGATCGGATTGACCGGGTACGGCGTGTAGAGCGAGATCCGGTCGACGATGTCGCCGAAGCGGTCCCGCAACGCCATCGCAACGGTGAACGCGTCACCCGACACCGCGAACGCGCCCAGCACATCGTCGTCGATCGCCGCGGCCATATCGCGCCAGGCGTTCTGCCGGGACATCCGGTTCAAGCGCTCGTGCAGGTCACCCCAACCGTGCAGGTCAAGGACGGGCCGGTAAGCGGGCGTCGAACCGTAGAAAGCGATCTGTCCGCGGACGCCGGCCTCGGCCCGGCGGCGGTCCGCCTCGGTCGCACCGAGCACGACCAGCGCCGGCAGCGTCATCGTGAACCCGTCGAGGGACGGCCGTACGCGGCGCAGGGCCGGCACGGTGCGTTCACGCAGGTACGCCTCGGTGGTGAAGCTGTGACACAGCATGCCATCGGCGACGCGACCGGCCACCTCGGTCATCCGTTCGCCGACCGCGGCCAGGATTAACGGCGGGTTGCCGTACGGGTTCGGGCCCGGATCGAAGAAGTCGGTCATCAACGTGTGCGAGTAGAACTGCCCGTGGAACGCGAGCCGGTCACCGGTCGCCCAGCGCGCCCAGATCGCGCGGACCGCCGACACGAATTCCTCCATCCGGGCCGCCGGGTGGCTCCACGGCATCGAGAATCGGCGCTCGATGTGCGCCTTCACCTGCGAACCGAGGCCGAGTTGGAAACGACCGCCGGAGATGAGCGCCAGGTCGTTCGCCTGGACGGCCACGGTCATCGGGTTGCGGGCGAACGCGACCGCGATCGCACTCTGCAGCGCGATCCGGGACGTCGCGCGTGCCGCCATCGTGAGCGCGGTGAACACGTCGTGACTCGTCTCCGGTACGCCGATCCCGTCGTACCCCTGCTCCTCGGCCGCCACCGCGGCGGCCTCGACCCGTAAGGGGTCCGCCGCGACGTCCGCGGCGGCGTCGACGCGCATGTCACCTCCGATGATGGTGAGAGTACAGAGTTTATCGATTCGAGACTCATCATTGTGAACCGACCAGGCCGATCGACGGTCTCTTGTAGATAGAAGGGGACCGACAACTCGGCGGTGTCCGACGCCACCAATAGAGCTGTCCTGACTTGGTGAGGTAGATGACCGTATGCGATCACGAAACATCAGGGTGAGACGCGCATTGTTGCTGGGCGCTGCGGGCTTGTTGGCGCTGGCCGCATGCGGAACGACCAAAAAGGCCGCGGACCAAAACGTCAAGGCCGTCGGGTACGGCACACTGCCGGCCCAGTCGGGCACGCCGAAGTCGGGCGGAACCATGACGTTCGCGCAGAGCCCGGGCGCCGACCCGAACTGGATCTTCCCGATCACGCCCGGCGCGAACTCGTCGGTTTACATCGCCTACCAGTTCCAGCAGCTGAGCTGGCGCCCGCTCTACTGGTCGCCGAAGGGCTCGTCGCCGCAGATCGACGACGCGCTCAGCCTAGCGGCGGAACCGGCGAAGAGTGCGGACGGCAAGACATTCACGATCAAGCTCAACGGCCAGTACAAGTGGTCCGACGGTCAGCCCGTGACGGCGCAGGACATATTGATCTTCATCGACATCTACCGCGCCGCGGTCAAGGAGGCTCCATCCAACGTCGGCAACTTCACCCCCGGGCAGTTCCCGGAGAATGTCACGGCCGCTACGGCTGTCGACCAGAACACGGTCTCGCTGACGTTCGACAAGGTGTACAACCCACAGTGGGTCTTCCTCACCCAGATCGGCCAGATCGTGCCGCTGCCGTCGCATGCCTGGGCGATCACGAAGACCGGCGGCCAGCAGGTCGACTTCTCGGATCCGGCCAACGCGAAGGCGATCTACGACTACTTCGTCACGCAGTCGAAGGACCTGAAGTCATATGCGACGAACCCGCTGTGGCAGATGGTGGACGGACCGTTCAAAATCTCGATGTACAACGCGAACACCGGCGCCACGAACTTCGTCGCGAACCCCGCGTATACCGGGCCGAACAAGCCGCACATCGCGGAGGTTGACCAGCTCGCCTACACCTCGACCACGGCCGAGTTCAACGACCTGCGCAGCGGCAAGCTCGACGTCGGCTTCGTCGACTCGTCTGACCTGCCGCAGGTGCCGGCGCTACAGAAGCAGGGCTACAACGTCTACGGGCTGCCCGCGTTCGGATTCAACTACATCGCGTTCAACTTCAAGGACACCACCGGCCATTGGGACGCGATCGTCAAGCAGCTCTACGTCCGGCAGGCGCTCGCGCACCTGCAGAATGAGCCGGCCGTGGTCCACGGCCTGTTCAAGGACGCGGCCGCCGAGTCGTACGGCACCATCCCGGCCGTTCCGGCGAGCCCGTTCGCACCGGCCAACGCGAAGGAGAACCCGTACCCGTACAGCATCGACGCGGCCAAGAAGCTGCTGACCAGCCACGGCTGGACCGTGAACCCCGGTGGCACGACGACGTGCACCAGCGCCGGGTCCGGCCCGAACCAGTGCGGTGACGGCATCCCGGCCGGCACGCCGCTCAGCTTCAACATTGTCTATACAAATGACCCGGCGGTCGTCGGCCAACAGGTCGAGGCAATCGCGTCGGCCGCGAAGCAGGTCGGCATCACGATCACGACCGTGCCGAAGACGTTCAACTTCATCATCCAGAACTACGGCGTGCCGTCGGCACCGGCGAACAACGACAAGTGGGCGGCCGAGGACTTCGGCGGCTTCAGCCAGGGCCTTTACCCCACATCGAACAACTTGTTCAACACGGGTGGCTCGTTCAACCTGGGCGGCTACAGCGATCCGATGATGGACCAGCTGATCTCTAACTCGATCAACGGGACCGACCCGCAGGCTGTCCAGAAAGAGGCCGCGTACGTCACGCAGCAACTGCCCGGCATCTTCCAGCCGAACAACGACCGCGTCTGGGCATGGAAGAACACGATCTCTGGCCCGCCGGACGGGTTCGCGAACCTGACACAGTTCGTGATGACCCCGGAAATGTGGTACTTCAAACAGTAATCGGGAACGCTGCGACCACCGCCCGCGGCTTGACCCTGCGGGCGGTGGCGCCGTCACCAGGCAAGGACGCCTCGCATGACCCGATACCTCATCCGCCGAACGCTCACCGCGATCGTCGTGCTCATCGGCATCGCGTTCGCCATCTTTACGCTGCTGCATGTCATCGCGCCGTCACCGGGCCGCGCCGCGCTCGGCGTGCGAGCCACGCCCCAGGCTGTGCACAACTACAACCAGGCACACGGTTACCTCAAGCCGTTCCTCGTGCAGTTCCTCGACTACCTGAATCAGCTGTTGCACGGCGACCTCGGCTTCTCGTTCGTTTTGAACCAGTCGGTGACCGCCATTCTCGGCGAGCGCGCCCCGCTGTCGGCGTTCCTGTCCGGCACGTCTGTGGCGCTCGCCATCCTCATCGCGATTCCGCTCGGCATCTACCAGGCAGTCAAGCGCAACAGCATCGGCGACACCGTTGCCACCGTCGTCGCGTTCACGCTGTACTCCACGCCGGTCTTCCTGTTCGGTGTGCTGTTGATCCAGATATTCGTGTTCAACCTCGGCTGGGTCGATGCGAACGTGCCACAGTCTCAGACGCTGTCCGGCGCACTCGCCGACTTCAAGGACATCATCCTGCCGATCGTCGCGCTGACCGCGACGAACGTGGCGACCTACTCGCGCTTTCAACGGTCGTCCGCGCTGGACGTGCTGGCCCAGGACTACATCCGGGTCGCGCGCGCGAAGGGCCTGTCCGCCCGCCTCGTGCTGTCGCGCCATCTCGTTCGCAACGCGGCGCTGCCAATGGTCACGCTTGTTGGCCTGTCCATCCCGGCACTGCTCGCCGGCAACCTCCTGATCGAGGCGCTGTTCAACATCAACGGACTCGGCCTGCTGTTCGTCAACAGCCTGCAGAGGCAGGACTTCCAGGTGCTGCTCGCCTACACGCTCATCGGCGCGGTGCTCGTCGTGGTCGGCAACTTCATCGCCGACATTGCATTGATGATCACCGACCCGCGGATCCGACTCGTTTAACCTTCGGGAGCCGTCATGTCGCAGATGGATTTGAGAGCAGCGCCCACGGCGGAGCCGACGGCGGCGCCGGAAGCCGGCGACATCACCGCGGTCGCGAGTGGATGGCGCCTCGCGGCGCGGGAGTTCGCGTCGAACAGGCTCGCTCTCGTCGGTTTCGCGATCCTGGCGTTCTTCGTCGTGTTCTCGTTCCTCGGCCCGCTCGTCTACCACACCAATCAGGTCGACACGAACATCCTGTTCACCGACCAGCCGCCCGGTCCCGGACACCCGTTCGGCACCGACGATGTCGGCATCGACGTGCTCGGCCGGCTGATGAAGGGCGGCCAGACATCACTGGAGATCGGGTTCCTGGCCGCGGCGATCGCGACGGTGATCGGCACGCTGTGGGGGGCGATCGCCGGCCTAGCCGGCGGCATCGTCGATGCGGTCATGATGCGTATCGTCGACGTGTCGCTGTCGATCCCGTTCCTGTTCGTCGTGCTGATCGTCTCCGTGCGGTACGGCTCCTCGGTGATCACGCTGTCGGCGATCCTCGGGGTGTTCTCCTGGCTCGTGTCGGCTCGGCTCGTTCGCGGTGAGGTGCTGACGCTGCGGGTGCGTGACTTCGTATCCGCGGCCAGGGTGATGGGAGCGACGCAACGTCGCCTGATCTATCGCCACTTGATCCCGAACGCGCTCGGCACGGTCATCGTGAACATCACGTTCGAGATCGCCAACGCGATCCTCGCCGTGGCTGCGCTCGGTTTCCTGGGCTTCGGCATCCAGTTCCCGCAGACGGACTGGGGCACCCAGATCGCGAACAGCGTGACCGAGGTGCTCAACGGGTACTGGTGGCTCGTCTACCCGGTCGGCGTGTGCCTCGTCGCGACGGTCATGGCGTGCAACCTCCTCGGCGACGCGCTTCGGGACGCGTTCGACGTACGGCTCCGGCGCAGATGACGGCGGGCACCGCGATCGATGGACCGGCGACGGGCGATGGGTGGTTGGCATGGCGCTGCTAGAAGTGACGAACCTGACGACGGACATCGAACTGTCGAAGTCCACCGTCCATGCGGTCGGCGACGTGTCGTTTCGCCTCGCGGCCGGTGAGACGCTCGGGCTCGTCGGCGAATCCGGCTGCGGGAAGTCGATGACCGCCCTCTCGTTGATGGGCCTCCTGCCGACCGGTGGCGCGGTAGTCAACGGTTCGATCAAGCTCGACGGCCGCGAACTTGTCGGCCTGTCCGACCGGGACATGGATGGGGTTCGCGGCAACGACATTGCGATGGTCTTCCAGGACCCGCTCACGTCGCTCGACCCGACGAAGACGATCGGCTACCAGGTCGCCGAGGGCGTGATGCTGCACCGCAACGTGAACAAGCAGCAGGCGTACGAGCGTGCGACCGAAGTGCTGTCCCTGGTCGGTCTGCCACGTCCGCGCGAGCGGCTCCGGGACTACCCGCACCAGTTGTCCGGTGGACTGCGACAGCGTGTGATGATCGCGATGGCGCTCGCCTGCGAGCCGAAGGTGCTCATCGCCGACGAGCCGACGACGGCGCTCGACGTAACGATCCAGGCGCAGATCCTCCGCCTTCTGTCCGACCTGAAGGACCGGCTCGGCATGGCGATGGTGCTCATCACGCACGATATGGGGGTGGTGGCCGGCAACACCGACCGGATCAACGTGATGTACGCCGGACGGATCGTCGAATCGACCGATACCGCGTCCCTTTTCGATCGCATGCGGCACCCGTACACGCAGGCGCTGCTGGCTTCGATCCCGCGGCTCGGGCAGGATGGCACGAAGCGGCTCTACTCCATTGCGGGCACGCCGCCGAGCCTCACCGACCCGCCCCCCGGCTGCCGGTTCGCGGCACGGTGTGCATACGCGACGGATCGCTGTCGTACGGAGGAGCCGGGGCTCGCGGGCCTGACCGCGGCACACTCCTACGCATGCTGGCACCCGGTGTCCGGCCCGCTCGACGTCGAACCGCCAGCGGATCCGCTAACGACATCGACGCCAGTGCCAGACGGTACGACCGAGGATGCGCCGTCGGTGCCCGAGCAGCGATCGTCGGCGGGGGTCGTTGATCGTGCGACCGAGCCGGCCAAGACGCTGCTGCGCGTCGACGGTCTGGTGAAGGAGTTCCCGATCACCGCGGGCATCCTGCTGCGTGCCGCCGGATCGGTCAAGGCGGTATCCGGCGTGTCCTTCTCCATCGGCTCCGGCCAGACGTTCGGTTTGGTGGGCGAGTCCGGCTGCGGCAAGACGACGATCGGTCGCATGATCGTGGCACTGGACCCGCCGACCGCGGGTCAGGTGACGCTACGCGGCCAGCAGATCAGCGCGTTGCGTGGCCGGCAGCTGCGGCGCGGCCGTCGCGACCTGCAGATGATGTTCCAGGATCCGTACGCGTCGCTCGATCCACGCATGCGCGTGGGCGCGATCCTCCGCGAGCCGCTGGTGATCCAGGGCATCGGCTCCCGGGCGCAGCAGGATCGACGTGTCATGGAGTTGCTGGACGAGGTCGGGCTGCCGCGCACCGCGATGGAGCGCTACCCGCACGAGTTCTCCGGCGGCCAACGCCAACGGATCGGCCTCGCCCGGGCACTCACCCTCAACCCGCAGGTCATCGTCGCGGATGAACCGGTCAGCGCGCTCGACGTGTCGATTCGCGCGCAGGTGCTCAACCTGATGAAGCAGCTACAGGAGGCGCACGACCTGACGTACGTCGTGATCTCCCACGATCTCGCCGTCGTCAAGTACATGGCGGATCGCATCGGCGTCATGTATCTCGGCAAGCTGGTCGAGATGGGCTCCGACGACGACATCTACCGGCGGGCGGCCCACCCGTACACGGCAGCATTGATCGCCACGATCCCGGTGCCCGATCCGAGCGTGGAGAGACGCAAGCGCGAACCGGCGATCGAGGGTGAGTTGCCGAGTTCGGCCAACCCGCCCAGCGGCTGCCGCTTCCGGACCCGGGGTCGGTACGCCCAGGATGTGTGCGCCGAAGTCGAGCCGCCGCTTCGCTCGTTCGGCCCGGATCACGTGGCGGCATGTCATTTTCCGCTGCAGTCGCCGCCCACGCCGGTCGCGACCACGACGGCCGGGGCCGGCACGCCTGGCTGACGCCCGCGCGCAGACACGATGAGGGCCCGACCGCTGTTGGTCGGGCCCTCATCATGCGCTATGTCGATCAGTGCGTACGCACGACCAGCGTCGCCTTTCCGACGTGGCCCACGGTCAGCGTGCCGGCCTTCGCGCCGTCGGCCGGGTTCGTCGAGAACGAAGCGGTTACCTTGCTCGGCACGACCATCCCGCGCCAGCCGGGGATCGTGACGTCGTTCGCCGCGACCAGCACGGTCTTCGTGCCGGGCACCTTCGCCACGACCTGGTTCTTCTGGATGATCTTGACCGGCCGGAGCGCCTTGTGGACGGCGGCCAGCAGGTTGTGGCTTGATACGAACGCCTGGTTCAGGTCGCCGATCGAACCGCTGCGCTGGCCGAGCACCGCGCCGGCGATGGTGGCGGTGTACCCCGCGACCTTCGACGTCGCGGAGAACAGCAGGCACCCGCCGGCCGCGCTCATCGAACCCGTCTTGATCCCGGTCACGCCCGGCTCGCGGAGCAGCTTATTGACGTTCTTGATCAGGCCAGCGACCGGGATGACGGCGGTGTGCTGACCGACGATCTGCCGAAACGCTTGCAGCTTCATCGCCATCGTGGCCAGGCGGACCTGGTCCCGGGCCGTCGACTTGGTGTGCTTGTCGAAGCCGGACGGGTCGGTGTAGCGCGTGTGCAGCATGCCCAACTGCTTCGCGGTCGCGTTCATCTTCTTCACGAACGCGGGCACGCTGCCGGCGTCCCAACGTGCGAGGATGTGCGCCACGTTGTTGGCCGACGGCAGCATGAGCGCCTGCAGGGCCTGCCGCTCGGTGATCACCTCGCCGGAGCGCACCGGTACCAGTGACATGCCGAGCCGCGCCTGGTGGGCGTACGCCTTCGCCTCAGCCCGGTGCACGGACAGCTTGGGGCCCTGAGACCGGCCCGCCAGCGGGTGGTCTCGCAGGACGATGTAAGCCGTCATCGCCTTGGCGACGCTGGCCGTCGGGACCGGCCCGCCGCTGCCGCCACTGCCGAATGAGCCGATGCCGGCGATGCTGATCGAGGCCTGGCCCTTGGACGGCCAGGGCAGCTTGGTCTTGCCGCTGGCCCGCAGCGTCACCGGAGCGTTGATCTTCACCGCGCCGTTGGTGACGTGAGCCCTGGGCTTCGGCGCGGCGGTCTTCGCCGTTGCCTTCGAAGGTGCGTGCGTCGTGGCGACGCTGGCGGTGTCCGCCGCCGGCTTCGGGTTCGAGCCGTCATGCCATGGCGCGGTCGCGACGATTACCAACAGTAGCCCTGCAATTACTGCGACACCGGCGCGCCAATGGCGCTGAATCGTCGACTTTGCAATGTGCGCTGTGATGGGGGGTAAGAATCGCATGGCGGAAATGATAAACGATGACTTTTCCGATTTGCCAGTTCTGCGACCGTGCGGATTTTCACCGAGATTGAGCGCGAATTGGGGAAGTGTGTGCCTGGTCAGCGCCTGTCTGTCCGGATCCGAATACTAAATGTAATTGGATGACTACGAAGCGTCCGATAATCGAGTCCGAATGTCTCTCGACCCCATTCGCCACCCGACAAATGCGTTATCGAAGCAATTCGTCAAGCGTGCCATGACGGCGACTTAGTGGATATGAATGACTACACAGGGTGGCTGATTGGCTCGGGGCGAGCGTTTTCGCGCGGCGCGGGCTGGGCCGCGCCGCACTCAGCCGGCCGCACCGCGCCGTGTGCAGCTGGCCGTGCCGGGCTCAAGATCCGCTCCCGTGGACGATCGGCGTCGCTGCAACGGCCCTAATCGCCCAGGCCGGTGGATCAATGCGGTCGAACGTCCCCGGCGGACACGTGCGCAACGCCACCCTGAGCGCGGGCCAACGAACGTGGGTGGCAGCCTTCGCCGCGGGGACCGGTCGAGCCGCACCGCTGCGCCGGCCCCGCCCGATCGAGCGCCGGCTGCACTGCGAGCGTCCGGGCCGCCGTGCGAGAGTTGATCCGGACACGCGACGCGATCGACGTGAACGGTGCGAACGTTCGCCGCGTGCCGGTCGAAGGTGCGATGAGAGGATGTGGGGCTCGATGAAGGCGGTCCGGGTTCATGCTCACGGTGGCGTCGATGCGCTGACGTTCGATGATGTGCCGGAGCCGACCCCCGGCCCGGGCCAGGTGGTGGTCCGCCTGGCCGCGGCCGGAGTGAACTTCATCGACACGTACCAGCGGTCGGGGCAGTATCGGGCGGATCTTCCGATCACGCTCGGCGCCGAGGGCGCCGGCGAGGTCGTCGCCGTCGGCGAGGGCGTCGAGGATGTCTCGGTCGGGCAGCACGTCGGGTCGACGAATTTCGCCGGCGCATACGCGGAGCTGGCCACCGCACCGGCCGAGCGCGTCGTTCCGGTCCCGCAGGGGATCGCCGACGAGACCGCGGCGGCCGCGCTCCTGCAGGGCATGACCGCTCACTACCTGCTGTACGACAGCTATCCGGTCAAGGCGGGCGACACGATTCTGGTGCACGCCGCGGCGGGCGGCATGGGCCTGTTGCTGACCCAACTGGCGAGCCGGATGGGCGTGCGCGTCATCGGCACGGTGTCGACGCCGCAGAAGGCGGAGTTGGCTCGGGGCGCCGGCGCGGCCGAGGTCCTCGACTACGACGGGATCGCCGGCAAGGTGCGTGCGCTGACCGAGGGCGTTGGGGTCGCGGCGGTGTACGACGGAGTCGGCGCATCGACGTTCGACGCGAGCCTCGCGAGCGTACGGCGACACGGCGTCGTCGTCGTGTACGGCGCCGCGAGCGGCCCGGTGCCGCCGGTCGACGTGCAGCGGTTGTCGGCGGCCGGTTCGATCTACCTGACGCGGCCGACGCTTGTGCACTTCATCGTCAGCTCGGCCGATCTCAACCGGCGCGCCGGTGACCTGCTGCGATGGGTGGCCGACGGCGCGCTCGACATCCGGATCGGCGGGCGGTACGCACTGGCCGACGCGGCGCACGCGCACGCGGATCTGGAGGCACGCCGTACCACCGGAAAGCTCTTGTTGATCCCTTGAGCGCGGCCCGGCGCGGCGCCCACGCCGGCGGACCGCGCCGTGCCGATCAGCGCATCCTTGCCATGTACGGCGAATGTCGGACCGTATGAGTAGCTTGTGAAGAGATGACGCGCAGGTCGACCACATAATGGGCTCGCTGGTCGAGCGGGTGCTGGGGCTGCATGGTCTCGCGATTTATTTGACCGTGGGGCTGCTGGTGTTCGCCGAGGACGCGGTCTTTGTGGGCTTCGTGGTGCCTGGTGAGACGGCTGCGATCCTGGGCGGTGTGGCCGCCAGCCGTGGCAATGCGTCTGTTGTCCTGCTGTGCGTGATCGTCGTGGTCGCGGCCATCCTGGGCGACAACATCGGCTATCTGCTCGGGCGGCGCTATGGCGTCCGGCTGCTGCGGACCCGCGTGCTCCGCCGGCGGGAACGACGGGTCGATCGGGCCCGCCGCTTCCTGCTCGACCATGGCGGACCGGCCGTGCTGGCCGGCCGTTACATCGCGTTTCTCCGCGCGGTCATTCCGTTTCTCGCCGGGACGGTGCGCCTCGGGTACGGGCGATTCCTGACCTACAACATCATCGGCGGTATCACGTGGGGCATCGGATCGGTGCTGCTCGGGTTCCTGGCCGGAAACTCCTATCGGGAGATCCAAAAGGCGCTCGGACCGGCCACCGCGGCGATCGTCGGCATCGTGGTCGTGGCCGCGGTCATCGCGTGGACCGTGCGGCGGCATCGTTCCGAGCGGCGCAAGGATGCCGAGGACTCGAACGACACGGGTGACACGGCCGCCGGTGAGCATGTGGCGGCACCCGAGCGCCGGATGGGCGACTGAGCCACCGCCGGCCGCCCGACGGGTCGCGCCATGCCGCGCCGATGGTCGGAGCCGACCCCTGCGGCCACGCTGAGAATCACCCTCGATCCGCCGCCGTCCGGATTGGATGAACATTCGGGCGGGTACACGTTCGATCATCCGGCTGCGATCGGGGAGGTGAGCAGCTCGTGGGCGGTATGGCACGGGTCGTCGCGTCGGTACCCATCCGACGCCACCGGTCCGCGGCCGAGGCGTGCGTGCGCCCGTTGCGGTTGTCGGACCCCAATCGCATTCGCGGGTACGTGCTGACCGGTCGTCTCGGCCAGGGCGGCGAGGCCGTCGTCTACCGTGGACGATCCCGCCGGACCGGCCCCGTGGCCGTGAAGGTCCTGCGTACCGGCGGCGCGACGGCCGGCCGGCCCGGTCGCTGTGAGCGCGAGTTCGACCTGGCCCGGCACGTCGACCAGCGGTTCGTCATGCCGCCGATTGAGGCGGGCACGTCCGGGGCCGGGCCTTATCTCGTCAGCACGTACCGGCCGGAGTACCGGCCGTTGGCCGGCCACGGCCCGCTGG
>DATCXD010000284.1:0-3985 GCA_036566005.1 Micromonosporaceae bacterium
CCGCCGCAGGACCGGCGCGTCCGGCTCCCGGCGCTCCGGGGCCCATATCTTGGCGAGGTCGGCCCGGAAGTCGCGCAGCAGCGCCGTACGGTCGCCGGGCGCCTGGTCGCCGAGGTCGTCGATGACGCGCGCGACGTCGTAGACCGCGCCGAGATGCACGCGTACGTCGGCCGGAAGCAGCCGCAACGCGACCGGGAAATTTTCCGAGCCTTCGCGAGCGCGCAGGTAGTCGTCGGCTCCACCACCGACCCGGGCAGCCCAGCCGGAACCGGCGGTGCGGCCTCCAGATTCCGCCCGAGTCGACTCCATGCCCTGATGCTGCTCCGCTCGTGCCCCCTTGATCTGCACCCTAGCGAGTAATTCTTGGTCCACACAGTTGTCACACACGTACAAAACCAGCGGCAGATGGATGGCCAGTCGGCCGGTTGCAGCGGGGTGTACTTGTTACGGTAGACAGATACAAGTGGACGACCAGGGACAACGTTCTGAGCTGGAGGGGCTGGTGCCCGCCCTGGTCGACCGGCTGCCCACCATCATGATCGAGGTCCGGGAACTGCTCCGCGAGGAGTGGCCGGACTACGCGGAGTTCCTCGACGTCGAGCAGGACGAAGTGGTCATGGCGGCCAAGGCGTTCATGGAAGTCCTGATCGAAATCGCCGAGTCGCCGGCCGGCGCGTTCCCGCACGGCACGGAGTTCGGGCCGCAGGTCGAGCTGTTCGAGGAGATCGGCCGGATGGAGTGGCAGGAGGGCCGCGACCTCACCACGCTGCTGTCGGCCTACCAGCTCGGCGCACGTGTCGCCTGGCACCACGTCTCGCAGACGGCGCTGGACATCGGCGTGGCGCCAGCCAGTTTGGCCGCTCTGGCCGAGGCAGTGTTCATCTTCATCGACCGGCTGTCGTCCGCGTCGGCTCGCGGATTCGTCATCGAACAGTCGCAGTCGGTCGCCGCGCGTGAACGCCTCCGCGACGAACTCGTCGAGTTGCTGCTGTCCGATCGGTCCGACTCGGCGGCCGTTCGCGCCGCCGCCAACCGCGCCGGGTGGCCGCTGCCGGAGCAGGTCGCGGTGATCCTGCTCGAGGACAACCGACTCGCACAGAGCGTGCTATCCCGGCTGGACAACTCATGCCTGCTCATTCGCCGGCGCACGATGCTCGGCGCGGTCGTCCCGGATCCGGCCCGGCCCGGCCGCCGGCAACGGCTGGCCGACCTGCTCCGTGGCTCCCGTGCGGTCGTCGGTCACCCGGTGCCACTGGAGAACCTGCCGGCGAGCGTACAGATCGCCGAGGTGGCCGCGGCGCTGCAGCGCGCCGGCGTACTCACCGAGGATCCGGTCTTCGCCGACGAGCACCTCGACGCGATCATCGTGCACCGGGACGCTCGACTCCATGCGGCGCTGCGCCGCAGCGTGCTCGCGCCGCTCGACGAGGTCTCGGCGCCGGTGCGGGAGCGGCTCACCGAAACGCTGGCCAGCTGGTTGCGCCACTTCGGCGACCGCCAGGCGATAGCCGCCGAGCTGCACGTACACCCGCAAACCGTGCGCTACCGCATGGGTCAGCTTCATGACGTGTTCGGCGAAGCGCTGGACGAACCGATCACCCGCGCCCGGCTCACGCTCGCTCTTGCCTGGAGCCCGCCGCACGACCTTGCACCAACGTCCCGTACGGCCGCTGATCGCCGCCGGCCACCGGCCCGGCAGCGGCCCGCGAAGAGCGGGACCGCCGACGTGGCCGACCCGCTCGGCGCCGTCGAAGACATCTGACGGCGCGCCGTCGAGGACGTCTGACGGCGTACGTTGCGGCAGTCCGGCCAGGCCAGCCGCAGCGACGGAGGAGCGGTCACGCGTCGCGCCAGCTGTGCTCCGGTTCATAACCGAGCAGCCGCCGTGCCTTCTCGATCGAGAGCAGCGTCTGATGCTCGCCCAACTCGCCGCGCACCTCGACATCGGGGAAGACCTCCGCCGCCAGCTCTGCCGTCGGTCGGGACATCACCGTGTCGGCGTTCGCGATGATGAACGCTTCAAACCCCTTCCCCGGGTACGTCAATGCCTTGCGCACCGCCTGCGCGCCGTCGCGTGCGTCGATGTAGCTCCACAGGTTCCAGGAACGGAGTCGGGCATCGCGGTCGAAATCCGGGAAGCCCGCGTAGTCGCTCGGCCGCATCACGTTGGAGAACCGCAGCCCGAGGATGGTCAGGGATGGGTCCTGCCGGCACATCTGGATCGCCATCTGCTCACCGAGATGTTTGCTGAGCGAGTAGGCGGTCTCCGGTCGGCCCGGATATTCCTCATCCACCGGCATGTACGGCGGCGGCGTTTCGAACGGAAGCCCGAGCACCGTCTCCGAGGATGCCCACACGATGTGCCGGATACCGACCGCACGGGCGCCGGCAAACACGTTGTACGTCGAGAGGATGTTGTTGGCCAAGATCGTGGCGTTCGGTGCGGCGCCCGGGCCGGGAATCGCCGCCAGATGTACGACCGCGTCCACCCCGCGATATCGCGAGTCGATCGCGCTCAACACCTCAACCGCCTGGCCGTAGTCGGTGAGATCCACGCGCACGAACTGCGTACGCTCCACCGCCGGCGGCGCCAGGTCGACGTTGACCACGTCGTACCCGTGCTCCACCAGGTCGGCGACCACCGCGTCGCCGAGCTTGCCGCTGCCACCGGTGACCACGACGCGCGTCATGTCTCTCCTATCGACCGATCGGGGCCGGCACCACATGCGGCGCCGACGCCGATGAGCCTACGGAAAAGCGCGGTGGATCAGCACTGCCAGATCGCAGTGACGGCATTGGCTCACTCGTGATGTTGGGTTGTCCACCTATCGAAGGCCGAAATAGGGTGGACAACCCCAAGATCAAACCGGGGGCACGGCGACGCAGGCCCCCAGCGGCCTACCCGAGGCCGACGAGATCGGCGATCTGGCGCAGTTGGTAGTCGAAGTAGTCGTCGCGCGCGTCGATGACGTTGTTGAGCTGACCGAACAGCTCGAAGCTCACCGCGCCGAAGATATGGATCCAGGCGATCGTCCCCAGAGCGAACACGTCCGGCGGCAGACTCGGGGCGATCGCGTCACGCGCCGCCGTCATGTCGGCCCGCAGCGCCGGTGCCAGCTCGGCGGCCGGGGCGCGGACCGCAATCCCGGCGAGCCCGTCGACCAAGATGCCGAGAAGGACGTCGGGGGTCCGCTGGGCGGCGACAACCGTGTTGGCCGGCGCGGCATAACCGGGCACCGGGCTTCCGAAGATCAACGCATACTCGGCCGGATTCGCCAGCGCCCACTGCCGAACGGCCCGACCGAGGATAAGGAATCGCCCACGGAAATCGCCCCGCTCACCTACGGCGGCGTCGGCCTTCTCCACTGCGGCCCCGAGCGCGTTGTAGGCATCGATAATCAGGGCGGTGAGCAGGTCGTCGCGGCTCGCGAAATACCGGTAGAGCGCGGAGGACACCATTCCCATGTCGCGGGCGACCGCCCGAAGCGACAGGTTGGCACCGTCAGTGGCCAGATGGCGCCGGGCCACCGCCTTGATCTCGGTGACCATCTCGGCGCGTACGCGGGCGCGGATTGATCCAGCAGGCATATCGAGATTATCGCACACATTCGAGAGCACTGCTCTTGCGCATCGCTTGAATCCATGCGAGCATTAACCACAACAGAGAGCAGTGATCTCGCACCAAGTGATCGATTGGCAGAGGAGAACGACAATGTCGCAGCACGTGATCGTCGGCGCCGGCCCGGTTGGCACCGCCACCGCTCTGATTCTCGCCGAACGCGGCGACAAGGTCCGGCTGGTGACCCGCCGCGGCACAGGGCCGGAGCACCCGTCGATCGAGCGGGTCACCGCCGACGCGACCGATGCCGACCGCCTGACCGAGGTGGCCGCCGGTGCCGTCGCGCTCTACAACTGCGCGAACCCGCCCTACCACACCTGGCTCACCGCTTGGCCGCCGCTCGCTGCTTCGCTGCTCACCGCGGCC